>JAGPDK010000332.1 GCA_018057605.1 Kofleriaceae bacterium
ATCAATGATTTCTCGCAACTCACCGTCGGCGATTATGTGGTGCATCAACGCCACGGCGTTGGCCGTTACCGTGGCTTAGCGGTCATTCCAGTGGGTGGGGTCGCCGGGGTCGCCGCGACCCAGGTCGAGGCCCTGCACTTGGAATACGACGGCGGCACCCTGTACCTGCCGGTGTACCGCTTAGGCGAAGTCGAGCGTTACGTCGGCTCACCGGGCAACGGGCCGCGACTCGACAAACTCGGCGGCGTCACCTGGCTTGCAACGCGCAACAAAGTCAGTCGCCACGTCCAAGTGTTGGCCGAAGAATTACTGCAACTGTACGCACAGCGCGCTGCAGTTACCGGCCATGCGTTTCCACCGCCCGACGAACAATTCACCGATTTCATTACCAGCTTTCCGTTTCAGGAAACCCCCGACCAAGCCAGCGCCATCGACGCGGTGATGGCCGATATGGCCAGCGCCAAACCCATGGATCGCTTGGTCTGTGGCGACGTTGGTTATGGCAAAACTGAAGTTGCGCTACGCGCAATTTTTCGCTGCATTGCCGGTGGCAAACAGGCCGTGTTGTTAGCGCCAACCACCGTGCTAGTCGAGCAACACGTGCGGACCATGACGGCGCGGTTCGGTGATTTCCCCATCAACATCGGCAAACTTTCACGTTTTCAAAGCAAACGCGAGCAAGCCGAGGTGGTGCGCAAGTTGGCCGAAGGGGGCATCGATGTGGTGGTTGCAACCCATCGCATCTTGTCGAACGACATTCGCATCAAAGACCTGGGATTGTTGGTTATCGACGAAGAACAGCGTTTTGGCGTAGCCCACAAAGAGCGGCTCAAGAAACTGCGCGCCCATGTTGATGTCTTGACCCTCACGGCCACCCCGATTCCGCGGACGTTGCACTTGGCGATGGCCGGCCTGCGTGACCTTTCGATCATCGCGACACCTCCAACCGATCGCCGCGCGGTGCGCACCCTGGTAGCGCGCCCCGACGACGAATTGATCAAAGAAGCCATCAGCCGCGAACTTGCGCGTGGCGGCCAAGTATTTTTCATCACGCGCACCATAGAAAAAGGTCGCCCAACGGTGGTTGGCGGCAGCACCGTTGGCGATCCGGCAGCCGGTGCGGCCGCGCAGCAACATGGCGCAAACCAGCGCGCGCTGGGCAGCGGGGCAACCCAAGTCACGCGCGACCGCTCGCTGCAAGAATGGCGCGACCATCTGCAAAGCTTGGTGCCGACGGCGCGCATTGGCATTGCCCACGGTCAACAATCAGTCGAAGACCTCGAGGACACCATGTTGGCCTTTGTCGATGGCAGTCTCGATGTGCTGGTAGCCACCACCATCGTCGAAAGTGGCCTCGACATTCCGCGCGCCAACACCATGCTCATCGCCCGCGCCGATGGCTTTGGCCTGGCCCAACTGTATCAATTGCGTGGCCGCATTGGCCGTTCGAGCGCGCGCGCGTACTGCTATTTACTGGTGCCATCCGACGACATTAGTGATGAGGCCCGCCGTCGGCTCGATGCCTTGATGCGCTTTGCTGAGCTTGGCGCCGGCTTTTCTATCGCGTCGCAAGATCTCGAAATTCGCGGCGGCGGCGAATTACTCGGCGCCAGACAATCCGGTTCGATCGCTGCGGTTGGCTTCGACACCTATGTCCGCATGCTGGATCAAGCCGTGGCCCAAATGCGCGGTGAGCCGGTGCACGATCCGGTCGATGCCGAGCTGAGCGCCGAACTGCCAGGCTTTCTGCCCGATACCTACGTACCCGACCCGGGTCAGCGCCTCGACCTATACAAACGGCTCTCAGGTGCCCAGAACCAGGACGAACTAACCGAGGTAGTCGACGAAATGACCGACCGGTTTGGCACCCTGCCACACGATGCAACACTGCTGTGCGACCTCATGGCACTCAAGGCCGCCGCCCGCCCACTAACTGCGGTGGCCATCGAAATTACCCGCAGCAAAATCGCGATCGCGCTGGCCCCGCACAGCGCTTGGGTTAGCCCGGCGCGGGCGCTCGGCTGGAAGCACACGGCGGACGGACGGCTGGTCCACGCGTTGCCAGCACCTGGCGGCGCCACCGAAGGTAAGCGCCTGTTGCTTGCCCTCACCGCGCGTGGTACCGAAACCCTGTGACTTTCATGCGATTTCTGTCTATTGCGCTGGCCGCTACCACCTTGCTGGCATGCAAGGTTAACAAGAGCGAACTTGACAACAGTCGCAAAAAATCAACGGTCCGCCCGGCCGCGGCCGGCCCGTCACTCAAAGAAATGGACCAACCACTGGCCACCATTGATGACGTCGTCATCACCTTAGGTGAGTTCCAAGAGCGGCTCAACCGGCAATCGCCGTATGTCCGCGCCCGCTACACATCGCTCGAGCAAAAAAAAGAATTCCTCGACAACTTGGTGCGCTTTGAAATCCTCGCAAAAGAAGCGTTGCGCCGTGGCTACGACCGCGACGCCGAAGTGGTGCGCACCATGAAGCAAGTGATGATTCAAAAACTCATTGCCGAAGAGTTCGACCAAAAGTTGACGGCGTCATCGATTTCCGACGAAGAACTGCAGAAGTTTTACAATGCAAATCTGAAGGACTATGTGCAGCCCGAAGAAGTTCGGGCCTCGGCCATCATTCTAAAAAACAAAGCCCAAGCCGACCGCGTGGTTACCGAAGCGCAAGGCGACGCTGGCAAAACCAACAAGGGCTTCCGCGATTTAGTAACCAAGTACGCACAAGACGAAGACAGTAAATTGCGTGGCGGCGACCTGCGCTATTTCGCAATCGACAGCAAAGAGATCCCCAAACCGGTCGTTGATGCGGCGTTTGCGTTGCCACAAACTGGCGATGTCTCAGGCGTCGTCGTTGCTGGTGATGGCAACTTCTACATCCTCAAACAAACCGGCCGCAAAAAATCGATGACCAAGAGTTTTGAAGATGCCAAGGGCATGATTCGAAACAAGTTATTTCGAGACAAACGCGTTGCGGTGCAAGACCAATTTCTGGCGCAACTGCGCAGCCAAGCCAAAATCGTGATCGACGAAGTTGCGTTAGCCAAAGTTCGCATTGAGTCTTCCACTGGCGATATCGACGACGGCCATGGCCATGCCGGCCAGCCGACAGTGGTCACGCCGGCACCGACCGCACCGACCGCACCGACCGCACCGTTGGATACGCCTGCCCCAACCCCGCTGCCAACCCCGCTGCCAACCCCCTGACGTTGACGCACGGTCGTAATTATCGGCCGCAACGCACGCGGTCAGGCAACCTTTCTCATTCCATCTCGCTCCAACCCTGCAGAGGCGCCGTATGAATCTTCCACCTAACATCCAAATCACACGACGCGCCAACCGACGCGCGCTTTTGGCGCCAGGCGTAGCGTTGCTTGCGGCGTTGTTCGCGCATGTTGCAAGTGCGGGTGCACAGCCAAGTGGGGCCGGCGCCGTCGCACCTAGCGGGTCGACCACCCCGGTCGGGCCCGGGACGCCGGGTGGGCCGACCACTAAACCCAAAACGCCTGGCACCGCGGGGCGACCGCCGTCGCGCAACGCCGGCAAACGCGTGCTGATTGAACGGGTGGTGGCCATCGTCAACAACGCGATCATTATGCGCACGGAACTTGATGTGCGCATGCTGCCTGTCATCGCCGAAGCCGAAAGCATCGCCGACCCCAAAGAACGCAGCCGGCGCCTCGACAAATTGACAAGTTCAGTGCTCGAAGAAATGATCAATGAGCAACTGATCGTCGAAGCCGCCGAAGCCGCGCGCATCGAAGTTGAAGCCGATGACATCAACGCCACCCTCGACGACATCAAAAAGCAAAACAATCTCGACGATGCCGGCCTAGCCCAAGCGCTGGCCCAACAAGGCTATACCCTGGCCGGGTATCGCGCCGATTTGCGCAAACAATTGCTACGCCTACGGGCGATCAATCAAATGGTGCGGCCGCGGGTAACGGTATCCGACGAAGATGTGCGCGCGCGTTACGATCAAATGATGCGTCGCTCCGAGGGCACCTCCGCGGTCCGACTGTCGCACATGCTGTTCCGCTTGCCCGAGCACCCAACCGAGCCACAAATCGCCGATGCCAAAAATCGCGCTAGCGCAGCGTTGTCACGGGTGCGCGCAGGTGAAGCGTTTGATAAAGTTGCAACCGACATTTCAGAAGACGATGCCACCAAACCAACGGGTGGTGAACTGGGCTGGTTTTCGCGCGGCGCACTGAGCGTACCTGAATGGGAAACCGTGGTGTTTGCCATGGAAAAAGGTGACGTCCGCGGCCCGATTACCGGCCCGCAAGGTTTTCACCTTTTCATGGTCAGCGAAATCAAGCGCACCGAAAACAAACCGTTCGCCGACATGCGCGAACAAGTTCGTGGCGAATTAACTCGGCGCGCAATGGATAAACAAACCCAAGTATGGCTCGAAGACTTGCGCAAAAAAGCCTTTGTCGAAATTAAGCTGGACGCCAGCACCGCGCCGTAAGGTTAGCGGCCCATTCATTGCGCTGCGAGGGCCGAGCTAACCAGCATCGCTTTGTCAACAGGTCAAAGCTGCGAGCGGGCCCACGCCCCAGCGTTCGCGGGTGCGCTCCATGTGGGCCTCGATTATACAAGCAACGTTCCCGCTGATCATTCGTCACATTTCGCTCGATCATTTCGCAGGCTTCGCAATGCCTGAGTCCCAGGTATTGACCGCCTGCGCGACCGCCGCGCATCACACCAAATAGTCGATGCATCTCGCATAGTCGATCCGGCCGCCGGTCCATGTTGATGCGTTGGTGTTGGCCGTAATGGCGAGCGCCGCATGGGCATCGTGCAACGCTGCGAGGCCACGTCGCGCGCCAACGTTGTTCGACATTGTGCGATCTGGTTGCGCGTCGATCCGGCGGTTGCAATGATCGAAAAAGATCCAGCCATTGGCACCATTGGCTTCGACTCGGCAGCAGCCCTCGTGCAGCAGCGTATGATGGGCACCGCATAACAACATGAGATTTGATCAGGCAGATTCGCCGCCATTGGCCCAGTGCGCAATGTGATGGCCGTCGACGTAGCGGCTGTGCGTGCAACCCGGAAAACGGCAGGTGCGGTCGCGCAGCAGCAATGCCCGCTTGATTGCGGCTGGAATCGTGCGAGTTTTGCGACCGACAGACAGCGGCACGCCTTCCGAGTCAACGTGGGCAACCACCACACCGGCGTCGCAGCACAAGCGTCGCGCAGTGGACGCGGCAATAACTTCGCCGTCGGCCATCATGGCGAGATCCGACGGTTCTGCTGAACCGTGCAGGCCGGCGTGCGGCACGGTGATGATGATTTCGATCGGGGTGCGTTGGGGTCGGTTTCCACGCACGCGATCCTGGATAATGTTGATGAACGCATCGGCACGCTGCCGGCCACGGTCGGCTGACGTTGGTGTTTTTACGGTTGCCGGTTCTGCGGGAGTCGGTGCTGCGGGAGTCGGTGCTGCGGGAGTCGGGGCTGCGGGAGTCGGGGCTGCGGGAGTCGGTGCCGCACCTGCTTTAGCAGTCGCAGCATTGAGCGCCGCCCAGACAATCGCGGCTTCATCGCTGGGCAGTACAACTTCAAACTTCACCATGCCGTTGTCGAGAGTTCGCCGAGTCACCGTGCGCTGCGCAGCGACTTGTGCCGCCGCCATCGCTCCAGCCTCCACGCCGTGCGCTTGATCATACGCCTGTACGTTCTGATACGAACGACACAATTTATCGAGCTGCGACGCTGGCATGCGTTTAGCGTACGCGACCCATAGATGTTCTTTTTCCGCCGTCGCCACCCGCGTAATCGCCCGGGCTTGCGAATACGACATCGCGCCGAGGCGCGATTGCTCGTCGACCAGCGGCAACTCTGCCAACTTGCGTGCAACCCGCACCCGCTCACGTGCTGTGCGTAGATCCCAGCCAACCCGCCACGCCAACCAATGCGCACACGACAACGCACCCTGCACATGCCAGCCAGCAACAATATCGAATTCACGAATCGCAGTTAACAGCCGATGCATCGCAGCGTCGATATGCGCTGACATTTCCGCGATTTGTTCACCCAGCGCATCGACATCGATGGCCGCCTTCACCTTTGCACCTTGCATCATAAAGCAACTCTATCACCTGCTTTTTTGACGCTATGGCTGGCTCACTGCGCGGCGAAGTCTCGTCGCAATGAAAGAAACTCACCACCCCCGACTATCGGTGCATGCCGCGAACATAACGGCGTTGCACCAGCCTTTTGCACGCCGGTAGTTGGCAGGACGATTCTCGGCTAAAAAATCACGTCAACATAAATCGAAAATATTTTTCCTGTTTTTGCAAAGAAAGATTTTAGGTCCGAAACCCGGACACACAACCGCGCACGCCGCCAATACCAATAGGCGCATTCACATCAATAACTATCGCCAATTCAAGTTCCAGATTCACCCGCCGATCATGTAACCGATCGTGAACTTCGGGAAATGCCAAGCTTCGCTATCAAGTCCCGCACCCCACCCGCGACGCGACGGCGGCGCATCAGGCAACGCGCGAGCACCAACCTCCGCGGCCGCGCGGCCAGCCGCACCGCCATCGTTCAACCTCCGAGTCGCCCCCTCCGGAGCCTCTGTGAGCCGACCGTTCACCTA
>JAGPDK010000333.1 GCA_018057605.1 Kofleriaceae bacterium
CGGGTCGCCGAAATCAACGGCATCGCATTTCTCGACGCCACGCCCAACGATCAGAAATTTGTACTCGATCAACTGGGCGTCGACGGTTTGCTGACCACCAGGATTTGGCTCGGCACCGGCCGTTCCAATGGTGTCAACGGGCGGGATGTGCCGTTGGTGCGCGTGCAAGTGCGGCTACTCGACGCTGCAACCGGCCACATGAAATGGACCGGGCGCTGCGAACTTGAAACCAGCGAATGGGAATCTACAATTCATCGCGTCGAACGAGCCAGCCGTTGTGCGCTTGCAGCGGTGCCGCGATGAAGCGCTACGGATGCATAGCGCTCATGGCCAGTGGGGTGAGTTGCACAACTACCAGCAACGCGCGAATCGGCGAATGGCGTGCGCAAACCATCGTGCGACAAAAAGTGTGCGTTGAAAATACCGACCCAGCATGCTCCGCGCCATACGCCATGATCACGCAAGAACCGGCGCGACGGTTTTCAGCGCAAAAATACATTTTGGGATTTGTTGGCAGCGCAGCCACGCATCGCCGTGATGAAACGGTTCCCGTACTTACCCTGGAAGGCGGCTTGGAATACCTGCGCGGCAAAGGCAACAATGCGTTCGGCCTGCGCCAAACCGCAAGCATCGACGTCGGCGGCAGCGGCTCCGCTGTTATGTATCCGCTCACCGCCATGGCCTACCATGGCCTCACTGATTTGCTTAGCATTCACGGCGGCGTCGGATACTCGTGGTATTCGCGCATTCAAGACACCGATAGTTATTCAGTCGTACGCGCCTTGGCTGGGGTCGATCTCACGTTTCAATACACCAGCGGGGGCGCGTCGATTGGCCTGGTTGTTGACTTGCTCGGCAAAACCCAACTTAGCAATCCTGGCAATTACAGTTCGCTTGGCGTCACCTCGTCACTCGTTCTCAATTTTTGATGCCCTGAAATTTGGAGAAAACAATGCAACCTACCCCAACGATCTTGAGCCTGTTCACCATCGCAGCTACCGGCTGCATGGCCACCAGCGCGCCGGTGCTGCGACCAGAAGCCAACATGGGCCCCGGCGGCGCGGTCCGGCCAACCAAAACCTTAGCCATGGCTGCAACCTGTGGGTCTGCCGAAAGTGAATGTCCCGACGCCTACATTGATATCGTCGACGGAATTGTGCGCAGCTCGCTCGAATTCAAAGGCTACGCGTTGGTATTGCCCGAGCAACTAAATGCGCAAAATCTCGATCGCCAAGCCACTACCGACAAAAGTTTGGTCACCACCACCGAAGATAGTCGCTCCGAGCGGCGCGGCCTGATCTTGCAACGCGAAACCGTCGACACCAGTTCAACCACCACCACCGCTGCCAAATCTAGCCATGTCGTGATTACCGGCAGCACCTTTGCCGATCTTTCCGTCGCCGATCGCGCTTTGGTGATGCAACAAGCCGGTGCCGACAGCATTGTGGTCACGCGCATTGTCGTCGGCGCGATGAGTGGCGTCTGGACGCCAAGTCAAAACGTCGAAGTCATGGCGCAACTTTCTGTCGACGGCGGCAACACGGTAGCGTGGGCCGTGCGCTGCACGGCGCCATCGGGATCCTTCGGCACAGCCGCCGCCGCGCTCGAGGGTGCCACCCGCTGCGCGATGTCGGCATTGCAGGCTAAACCATAATTCGACCACCGCGGCCGTTGGCGGTCGGCGGCATGCCGGTGCTCAGCGGCGTGGCGTTGCTGATCGCAGCCGGCTACGTGCTTACCCACTGACGTGCACTCGGCGCGGTGCCCAAGTACTAAAGGTGTCGCTCAAAATCCATGCGGCTGTGCAAAATGCGCACGACCTGCACACCAGTTGCGGTCAGTCGATAAAAAAGCATGTGCGCGCCAACCGGAAATTTGAAGTAACCGAGGCGAATCTCGTCGCAAGCGCGACCACATTTCGGAGCCGCGGTAACTCGTTCTATAGCTTGCCAGAGCGCGCGAATGTAGCTTTCGGTTTGAATCTCACCCCACTACAAGATGCTGTAATCCCAGATTTCGGACAGGTCAGCTTCTGCGCGTTTAGAAAGTGCAGGCGCAGCGATCACTTTACTTTTGCTTTAACGCTGCGTTTGCGCGCGATGAATTGTTCGACACCAAACGATTCGGCCACACCGCTTTGTTCACCTTCGATGAGCGCAGCCCTTAACGCAGCGAGCTTTGTCTCTTCTGCCTCAAGTAATCGTAGTCCAGCGCGCACTACATCGCTGGCCGAACCATAGCGACCATGTGCCACCTGATCCTCAATGAAACTAGCAAAGTGCTCGCCTAGCGTTACCGACGTGTTCTTTTGCATGCGTGCGCTCCGTGCTCTGTTGGTTGCAAGTACCAATATATACCAATTATTGGTATTAGAAGCTGAAATTTTTTCTATGTGGAGCCACTAACCGAGCTCACACACAAAGCAACAATATTAGCGCGCCGCAGGATCTTGGTGATAAAATGCAGCGAGTTGCGCATACAATTCAGCGTGGTCGCGCTGCAGCTTGTGGCCTTGTTCAAAAAACATTTCGGTGACCACGGCGAAAAATTCAGCGGGATTAGTGGCCCCGTAGGCATCAATTTTCGAGTGATGGCCCGCATCGAATTGCTCGACCAACGTCGCAAACTCGGCACTTAAGACCTGTGCCCAGCTTCGATAGGCGGCCCGTGTGGCAAGTGGTGGCACACCATCCATGGCACCGTCTTCGCCGTCGAGCTGATGCGCGAACTCATGCATCACCACGTTTTGACCGTCGCGCGCATCACGGCCGCCTAATGCGACGTGGTCCCACGCCAACACAACAGCGCCGCGGGTTGAAGTTTCGCCGAGTCGTGATTGCACCCCTTCGTGGACGATACCGCCATCGTGAATTTGATGCGGCGCAAGGTACGCCCGCGGATACACCAGAATCGAATCGACCTCGGGATAAATGTCGGTATCACGATGCAACAGCAGCAAGCAGGCCTGCCCGGCGATGGTGAGCCGAATCTCGTCGGTGATCGTTAACCCACCACAACCTTCAAATGACTTTTCGTCGAGAAAGATCTGCACCAACGCTTCAAGCTCCTGGCGTTCTTCGTCGTCCAGTTTCGCGATGTACGGCACGTTTGCCGTCAGCATGGCCCGCTGCGGCCCGGTGAGTGGATCGCGCCGCAGTCCGTCGCGGCGACGGTTCTTGAAGAAATCAAATACGCTCATGGTGCACCGGCCGTTATCGCGCTAACAGTTCCGGCATCGTACACCCATGCCGGTCGGCGGAACTGATACTGTGCCGCAATGACGACAGCTATCACTACCCTCGCTGCTTTTGCGCTTCTCACCTTTGGTTGTGGCGGAGCAAGAACCAAGCCTAACGCCGCCGACGTCAAGTTGCCCGTTGGCACGGCCGCCAACTGCGCCGAAGCCTGTGACCGCTACGCGCAATGCTGGCAAAAAGTGTATGGACAAACCGATGCATCAGGCGACAAAGCGCAATGCACGACTGAGTGCGAAGCTAAAACCCCCGACGTGCAAACGCCCTACATCTCGACCATGGCGGCGGAGACCAGCTGCATCGCGATATTGAATATGAAGTGAACTCGGACCCGGCCTACGGATCTCGGACCACCGCGCTCGATCCTCATAGCAAGCAGGTCCCGCGCGAGGCTCGGTGGCCGTCGTCGGAGCACCGTTGTTCGTGGCCCGAGTACGCAATCAATTGATCAATAATTGATATTATTTTTCACGTACGCTTTATCGACGGATAAGGGCTGTTGATAATCTTCACCGGCATACAGATACCGATAGCGCGCGTAGTTCTCGGTGACTTTTTTCATGTACTCGCGGGTTTGAATGTACGGCACCAGCTCGACGAACTCGTCCATGTCGCGGTCGCCGTTTTGGTCGAGCCATTTCATGACCGGTCGTGGCCCGCTGTTAAACGAGCCAGCACCGATGGGGATTTGCTTCTTGAATTTGGCCAACATAGTGCCGATGTACCAACTGCCGGTTTGAATATTAAACTCTGGCTCATACAGGCGACCGTCGTCGTACGGCAGCTTTAACGCGACGCACACACGCTTGGTGGTTGGTGGAATCATTTGCAACAAGCCCTGCGCGTCGGCATACGAAATATCGTGGGGATTAAAGCCACTTTCTTTGCGCATGATCGAATACAAATAGCCGTCGGGGTTGTCGCCCAACGCTTGGTGCTTTTCGATCAACGCTTGATACGCTTGTGGATAGGCATTTTCCCACCAGCGTCGAGCGGTACCGTCGGGTGGCCCATTGAGCGCGGCGTTGCCGTGGACGATCGATAACATCCACGGCCGATTGAAATTCGAAGCGCGGCGGAAGCGATCGAACAGCACCGCAAACGCTGCCGCACGATCATGGCGCTTAAGAAATCCCGCTTCATCACGGGTCAATTCATAGCTAGCTTCTTCAAGCAGGCCAGCGGCAATCAATTCGTCGGCCCGTTCAATCAGCCGATCGGAGGCCAACGCTGGCGCCGGTACCGCATCCATCGCCGGCCCCCGCACCGTCGGTGTCGCTACACCAAAAGGCCCAGTATCAACGCCGGCAGTTTTGAGCCGGGCCCGGGCCAACATGGCGTACCAAGAAAAGGGAAATCGTTTGATGATCGCCGCGTAGCCGTCGCGTGCGCCCACGGTATTGTTGAGCCGCTCATCGGTGCGCGCTAACCAATATTGGCCTTTACCGCCTTCAAGGGCCCCGCCATGTTTCGACAGCGCGAGCAATTTAGCTTTGGCGGTAGCAAAATCGCCAAGCAAATAGTGCGACATGCCCAAAAACCAAAGCGCGTCATCCATCCATTTTGACGCTGGATATTTTGCCAGTGTGGTTTCCAGGGGTGCTACGGCGGCCTGGTAATTGCCGCGATTAAACTCCAGCCAACCAGTCAGAAACTGAGCTTCTTTGGCCCAATCCGTCGACGGAAAATCGGCTACGACGCGTTGATACCATTTGATCGCTTCATCATCGCGATCGGCCCGAGACATAGCGCGCGCTCCGTGGAACATCGCTTCAGCCGCACTGCCACCCGACATCTTAGCCGACACACCTAGCAGCAGATCTCCGGCTTCACCGTAGCGGCGGCGCATTTTGTACAGGGTGGTGCCCAGCCAATAATCGCGTTGCACACGCTCGCTCGACGACAACGTGGTGACATCGAGTTGCTCAATTTCAGCCACCGCAGCATCCCAACGATGCGCGCTGGTCATTTGTTTGGCGCGTTCGATGCGATCGATCGGCGACAAGTTGGCTTCGAGGGCTTTGGCAGCGACCAATACTGCCATCGCGTCCGCAGCAAACGGATGCGCAGGATATTCAAGCACCACCCGACGATACCAAGCGCGTGCGGTAGCATTCGGCTTGGCATTCGTGTTGGCCAACACGCCATGGCTAGCTTGCGCCAAGCGATACAACACGGTGCCAACATCGGCGCGCTCGTCGATGTTTTTGCCAGCGAGCAGCTTTTGATAGCTTTTGCTGGCCGCGGCGTAACGCCCGCTCACCCAAGCAGCGTCGGCCAGCCGCCACGCCACAGTGCTGGCAAAACGTGAACCGCGCATGGCGCCCAACGCCGTAAAATGGCTACGCGCCTCGGCACCTCGGCCTTGCACCAACGCCACTTGGCCGCGCAACCACAAGGCATAATCGCGGTTGATCAAAATGCCGTCGGTGACCTCGCCCAGCTCGCGCTCGGTGGTAACCAAATCACCGGCGTCATAGGCACGATAGGCGGCACCAAGATGGCTGGCCGAAGCGGCCACGTCGGCCGAGTTCGCCGAGTTCGCGGCGCTAGCAGGCTTACCCGCAACAGCTTTACCGACCTTGTTGGCCTTTTTGCCTTTGGCATATGCCGGTGCGCTCAACGCCAGCAGGCCGAGCCCCAAGGCGCCTACACAAACCGCGTTGACCAGCCATTGCCGGGTTGCCGAAATCCTCACTGTCGCAGTATACCGACAGCGGCTCGAAACCCCAGTTTTGGCTCGGTTTTGGTCCAGAAATACTGACGCACGAGGATTTATGGCTGCTACCTACCAAGGGCTCGACTACTACGGCATTGACGCACTGCTCACCACCGAAGAACGCATGGTACGCGACACCGTGCGCGACATGGTGTCGAGCAAGATCATGCCGGGCATCGGCAAACATTTCACCGCCGGCACATTTCCGCATGAGCTGATCGCCACGTTTGGCGAGCTGGGCTTGCTTGGGCCGTCACTCACCGGCTACGGCTGCGCTGGGGTTTCGCCGACGGCCTATGGCCTGATTTGCCAAGAGCTCGAACGCGGCGATTCCGGCATTCGCTCGTTTGTGTCTGTGCAAAGTTCCTTGGTGATGTACCCGATTTGGGCGTTTGGCTCGGAAGAACAAAAACAAAAATATCTACCTGAGATGGCGGCTGGTCGGTTGATTGGCTGCTTCGGCTTAACCGAACCTGACTTTGGCTCGAACCCCAACGGTATGTTGACCAAAGCCGAGCGCGTCGCTGGTGGCTTTAAGCTCAACGGCACCAAGCGTTGGATCACCAATGGTTCAATCGCCCAAGTTGCGTTGGTGTGGGCCAAGCTCGACGG
>JAGPDK010000334.1 GCA_018057605.1 Kofleriaceae bacterium
TCGGCGATCTCGACGGTGCCGAACGCGAACTAGCGACGGCGCTGCGCTTAGCGCCCAATGATGCCACCGGCTACGAAATGCAAGCCAAGGTGCTCGCGGCCCGCGGCGATACCGCCAGCGCCATTGCCGCCTGGCAACACGCCATCGCAATGGCCGAAGCGGTCGGCGATCGCAAAGCGCTCGCACGAGCGTGGACCCATGTCGCCGAAATTTCCGATGCCGCAGGCAGCGAAGCGGCCTGGCAGCGCGCACTCGAATACGACCCAATGTCACACGTTGCGATGGCCGGACTTGCCCGCGCAGCGTCGGCGCGCGGCGATTTCCCTAGCGCGGCGCAACGCTTAGAACGCGTCCGTGGCCTAGGCTTGCCGTTTTTGACCGCCGCACGCTACGAACTCGAACTCGGATGCGCCTACCTGGCCGCAGGTCGCCACGTCGAAGCCCGAACCACCTTGCGCCGTATTGCCATCGGCAAAAGTGAGATCGCCGCCCAAGCGCATGCGTTGTTAGCCGACGTGTCAGCGCACGCCGAAGCCGAGTCCCCTGACGACGGTGGCGCGCAAGCGGCCCGTGAATATGAAACCGCCATCGAGATTCTGTGTGCGTTGGCTGACAATCCAGCCCTCGGCCAGAGTGCCGACGCCGATCGCTTGCGCATTCGCGCCGCGGAACTTTCGATAACCCGCGCCGAGCTTCTTGAACAACGCGGCCACAGCGACGCTGCGGTGATCGACTGGCAGCGGGCGCAGCAATTGGGCCACCTGCGTGCCCCCAGCCTCGAACGCCAAGCCGCCCGAGCCTTGTTGGCGCGTACCGACGCAAGCGACAACGCCGACCAACGTTTAGCCCGCATCACCGCCTTGCTGGCCACCGAGCCAAGTGATCCCGAACGCGCAGAACTCTTGCTCACCCGCATGGCGCTTTGGCAACAAGCCACCCCGCCCAACATCGCCGCAGCGTTGCTCGACGCCCAAGCGGCGTTGCCGTTGCGGACCCAAGCGGGGCCGCGCATCGAACTCCTCACAACCATTGCCGAACTGCAAACTACGCTCGGCGACCATACCGATGCCGCCACTACCTTGGCGCACCGCGCAGCCGAACGAGCCGAGGTTGGAGTCGCCACCACCGTGCAAATTGCCGACGCACGCGATGTCGCGCAAGCCTGGGCCAGTGCTGGCAACGCGGCGCAAAGTCTCGCCGCCGCACGCACGGGGGTTGCGCTAGCCGAGCGTGAACCGGCTGCCGCCACCGCCCAGGTCGCGCTGCATTTATATCAACTTATGGGTGAGGCAGCGTTTCGCACGCGGCAGTGGCGCGATGTGCAAATAACCTACAGCACGTTGCTAGCGCTGGCGCCCGAAGCCTTGGGCGACCGAATGCTTTACAGCCATCGCCTCGCCATCGCCGCTGAGAAAAATGGTGACGCAGCGATTGCCCTGGCAACGATTTGGCCACTGATGCCGCTGTTAAGCGCGGCGAGTTCGGCTAGCGATACCGCGATCGCAATCGACGACCTGCTACGCATCGCCATGTTGCGGCAATACGCTGACCTAAGCGAAAAATCTGGCGACGTGGTCAACGCGGCCCAAGCGCTCGACACCCTTGCTGCGGTGCCTACGTTATCGGCCGCGCAACGCGCCGACGCCGCGTACCGGGCCGGCGAAATCTATCGACGCAACGACTATCTCGATGACGCGCAACGCGCGCTTGAAGTGGCGCTACGCTTAGCCGAGACCCACATGCCAGCGCTCGATGCGCTTGAGTTGATCTGCAAGCAACGCAATGACGACAACCGGCTAACCACCATTTTGGGTCGAAAAATCGCAGCGACAGCCAAATTTCCCCTGCGGCAAAAGCCACTGCTGACGCGCTTGGCCGAACTGCAATTGCAGCTCGGTCGCCCCGACGTCGCCGACCAAACCTTTCGGCGCGCCTTGGAATTGGATGCGACCTGGCGCCCAGCACTGCGCTACGTTGCCGATCGGCTGGTGGCGTCGGCCCAACCAGCGGCAGTGCGCGCCCTCGCGCAACTGTGCGGCGAACTAGAATCTGACGGGCAAGGTGACACCGTTACGGTGGAACAAGAAAAGCGCACCGCGCGACGCCAACTCGCCGAGCTACTAACCAAGATCTCCGTCGATAACGCACGCGAATTCCGAGATCTCGCGACCATCCTGGTTAGCGCCCACCGAGCGGAACCTGACCCGGTCTTTGCCGCAGCTTTGCGCGTGCTCGGCGAAACCGTGCCAGCGCGTAGCGGCGATGCGGTGCCAATCGCCGCCGACCCGGGGGATCACGCTGACATGTTGCAATTTGGCGATGAGACTACCCGCAATCGACGCGGCCATAGCCAGACCGCCGAAGCGTTTCGGCAAGCCGCCATCGTCGCACGCAGCCAATCACGTTTTCGCGATGCCCTCGCCGCCTTAGAAACGGCCTGTCATCTAGAACCTAACAATGCAGAAGTGATTCGCGAAATTGTCGAGCTTGGCCTGATGCTCGATGACTACGAACTTGCAGCGCGCCACCTGCAAAAGTTGGCGCAAGCGGTGCCGCCGGGTGAGCGCGGCGACGTATTTCTAGATTTGTCAGAGGTGTGCTTTGAACACATGGATGACCCACGTCGCGGTCGCGAGGCTTTGCGGCAAGCCGCTGATGCATTTGCACCGGGTGCGGCGCGCGATTCAGCCCTACGCCTGCTGGCCTCGGAAGCTGCCGCGGGCGCGGCCTGGCAAATCTGCGTCGACGCGTTGACCGAAATCCCCCCGAGTTCACGCAGCGGCGGCGACCTCGAACATCTCGCTCACGCCCATAGCAAAATGGGCCACGAAGCTGCGGCGGTCCGAGTCTTGGGCGGCGACGCACCGGCTGCCGCCTTGGGCGGTCGTGGCGGAGCGCTGCTGACCGCGGCAATCGAGCAACTCGCCCGCAAGCGCGAGTTGGCACGAACCCTTGAGCTTCAAGCCCAACAAGCCAAGGGTGGGGCCCGCCGCGCCAGCTTTAGCGAAGCTTTGATCTTGTTTCGCGATGGCGTCGAAGACGAGGTATCCGTAGCCCGCATCGAAGCCGCGCTAACCGATCTGACCGACGAACCCCTGGCCGACCTGGCGCCCGACGCCGGGACCGCAAGCATAACCTCGTTGCAAGGTCCGTTATCCGCCGAGATCGACGACCTGTCCGATCATCACTTGCAGCAAGCGTTGGCCCGCTTACCCGACTCGCCGGTTGCCAGACAGCGGCTGCTCGAACGTTTTGTCGTGAGTCCCGAACCGCGTGCCAAAGCGCGCGCATTGTTCGAAATGTCGAGACTGGCGCGCAAACATGAACACGACTCGCTCCGTGCGTTTGAATTGTTGACGACCGCCCACCGGGTCGATCCAACCCTGGCCGTAATCTGGTTGCCGCTCGCCGATGCGCTGATCGCGTCCGACGATGTCGCGACTGCGCGTGCGTTATATTTGCAAATCCAAGCTCAGCCCGATGTCGATCATCGCACCCGCGCCGTGGCAACCGAACGGTTAGCCTTACTTGAACAAGTGACGCACAATGCCTTGCCGGATGTCAGCAAAAGCATTCTGCAACAGATGCAGGACTACTCATCACCGGGGCTGCCGATCGTTCCCGCACCGGCGGATGCTACGCCCACCGGGCCTGCCGCAACCACCGCGAACTACGATGAAACGCTGCCGTACGAAGTGCCGATCGCGTTCGATGTCCCACCCTTCGCGATTCCGACCCCGACACCAACGCCGGTCGCCGCACTCGCACCACCCGCAGCTGCGTCGCCCCTGCCGGCCGTACCGCCGAGGTTGGTAGCCCTCGCCGTACCGCCGACCATGGCAGTCGCGGTGCCTAGTGCGCCAGCGCATGATGCGACGCTCATGCCCGAAGGCACCCCGACCGCATCGGCCGACCTGCAGCGCGCCCGTGAATTTGCAGCCCGCGAACAGTGGGTCGACGCGATTGTTTTTGCCGAACGCGCGGCGAATCCGCCCTCAATCGAGCATGCGGCATTACCCTTGTTGGAGCAATTGTATCGCCGCACCGGCGATTTCACCGCGGCGTCCTTTGCCTTGGGGCGCCAGATCGCGTCAACCGCCGAGCCGATTCAACGTTCACCACTATGGCTGCGCCGCGCTGATTTGTATCAAGAACTCAAGCGGGAAGCCGAGGTCTATCGTTGCCTCAAAGAAGCCCACGCGTGCGATCCGCAAAATCTCGCAACCGCCCAGCGGTTACGAGAATACGCCGCGGCCCGCGGCAACTGGAGTTTTGTCGCGTCGTTGTTGTATCGCGAAATTGCAGGCACCGAAGCGCCCGTCGCGCGGGCCGAGTTGCACCGGTTGTTAGCCCAAGTTTTCCGCACCCATCTTAACGACGACATCAGCGCACAACGCAATGAAGGCCAAGCGCTGGCCCTCGCCGGCAACGCGACTAGCCCGACCACGGTGGCCAACGCAGCGCAATTCGAACACGCCTTACACTCGGCCGAACAAAACCAGGATCGTGCCGCGCAAATCGACGCTGCCGAAATGCTGTGGCGCCAACAGCCGGGCAATGCTGCGGCATTTCGCGTATTGGCTGCTGATCGTCGGGACCGCGCCGACCTTGAAGGTTTGTTTGTCTTAACCAAAAAGCGCGCCGACCAGTGTGAAGACATGCAAGAGCGCACCATGATTTGGCTTGACGCTGCGCATTGCGCAGAGTCCCACAACGCGCTCGATGATGCGGCCCGCGCGTACGATCAAGCGCTCATCGCAAGTCCTGACCATGCGTTTGCACTTGATGCGCGCGCGTCATTGGCGTTTCGCGTCGGTGACTACGCAACCGCTGATTTCATCTATCGCGACCTCGATCACAATCAATCGATGCTGCCGCCTGAGGAACTGGCGTGGCGGCGATCGGTCATCGCCGAAAATCTCGGCAGCGACAGCGCAGGGCCCATGACGGAAGCGCTGCAATTTGCGGTAGATGCCGCCAACGCCGCGCCAAACCGCCGTGACCTATGGATGCGCGTGCAAGAACTAGCGACGCGCGCTGGCGATTACCCCGCCGCGTTGACCGCGGCACGTTCGGTCCTAGCCCTGGTGCCATTGGATGACACCCAAGCGCCGTTTGCGATTGCGTCAACCATGGTTGAGCTGCATCGCGCCATCGGCGATCGCCACGCCGCCATTGCGCAACTCGAACGCGTCTTGCGTGACCAACCCCATCATGTGCCGGCCATCGAAGCGCTGGTTGAACTGCATCGCGAAACCGAAAACTGGCCAGCCGCGGCACGGTATCAGTATCAACTCGTGCCGTTATCGGAATCCCACGCCGCACGCGCTGAGCGGCTGTACGCGTTGGGCGTGTTGTTGTCCGATAATCTCGACGATCCTGACCGCGCCGACGACGTCTTCCTCCGTGCGATCGACCTGATCCCCAACCACCTACCTACGCTGCGCCGGTTGCTCGACACGTTCTGGCGCAACGCCGAGTTGCGCGAGTTTTCCGATGTGGCGCTTGAGCTTGCCCAGCAGCATGCGCTGTTTGGATCCAAGTCAGTAGTTGATTGCCACGCTGCCGGGCGCATCGTCGTTGCGCTGTGCGCCGACCCGGCACAGCACCAACTCGTAGAGTCACTATTTGGTGAGTTTGGTGATGACTTGTCGCTATGTATTGCCAACGCGCTCGGAGAGTTAGCCGGTGCCACCAAGGTTGCGGAATTAACGGCTGCGGTTGGCGGCTTGGCGGTGATCGCACGCGCCAATAAAGCCGATCTAGCCAGCATAGCCGCCAACTCCAGTAATCCGGAGGTACATGCCGTAATTGCCGCAGTGTGGCGCATTGATGCACCAACCAAAACCACCTGAATCGCAAAGCGCCCTTGCGCAGACTGTAACCGTGGTTACGTTTGCGGGGCCATGAGACATGACAAACTAACCGTAAAAGCTCAAGAAGCCCTCGCTGCCGCTCGTGACGCTGCCATCGCGCGGCATCACGCGGAAGTAATGCCTGAACACCTGCTGCTTGCGTTGCTTGAGCAAGAAGCAGGGGTTGGCGCCCGCTTGTTAACCCGCATTGGCGCCGATCCACGCGCCGTGCTGACCGCGCTCGAGAAGAGTTTTGCCGGTTTTTCCAAAATTCACGGCGCTGGGATCGACGTCGATGCGTCACGCGCGCTCAAGAACATTTGGGAAGCGGCAGCGACCGAAGCCGGCAATATGAAAGACGAATTTGTGTCGACCGAGCATTTCATGCTCGCGCTGGCCGATTCCACGGATCGCGGCAACGGCGCGCGCGACCTACTCAAGGGTTTTGGCGTCGACAAGCAGCGGTTGCTCGAAGCGTTGGTCGCCGTGCGCGGCACCCAACGGGTTACCGACAATGACCCCGAAGCCAAATATGAAGCGTTAGAACGCTACACCCGTGACCTCACAGCACTAGCGCGCAGTCGCAAACTCGACCCGGTCATCGGCCGCGATGAAGAAATCCGCCGCACCATCCAAATCTTGTCGCGCCGTAGCAAGAACAATCCGGTGTTGGTGGGCGAAGCTGGCGTTGGCAAAACCGCGGTCGTCG
>JAGPDK010000335.1 GCA_018057605.1 Kofleriaceae bacterium
ACATCAGCCCGCCGCCGAGACAATCGACGCAGGTCATATCTTCGCCAGCGTCGCAGGTGCCGTTCATATTGCAGGCGCCCGAGCCGGTACAATCGGCCATACAGTTGGTGACATCTTCGCCCATGCCAGGTTCGCAAGTGCCGTTGTTGTTGCACATACCGTCGTTTGGACAATCGCCGCACGCCGGCGTCATATTCATCTCGCCGGTATCGCAGGTGCCGTTGTTGTTGCACGTTGCGCCGCCGCCGCAATCGGCCACGCAACTGCCGATTTCGCTGGTCGTACAGGTGCCGTCACCGCAGCGAGCTGCTGCGGCATCAATGTTTTTGGCCGCATCTGGGGTCGGGTCGCCTGAGCCCTTTCCACACGCAACCAAAGCGCCCGCAGCCAAACAAACAGACAGGAACGAAGTCCCTACAAATACCTTCATGGGCGGATAGTACTGATCGTGCTCAGGCTCGCAACAACATTTTTGCTCCGATATTGCTTTCATCGATTGCAGACGTCACATTTGGCAGCAAAATCCCGTGAATTAGCCACTTTGGGCGTCAAATACCGACCCGATGCGGCGTTGGACCGCAGCGCGTAAAAGGGCGTGGACTGGTGCAGTGAGCGCAGGATCGGCCGCGACCAGCGGCCCAGCGTGGGCCCGAGCCTGCACCAAAAGCTCTATGTACAATGCTTGATCGCCGATCGCGAGCCGCGGCGCACCAGCTTGCTGTTCGCCAAATAATTCGCCTGGGCCACGCAACTGCAAGTCGCGCTCCGCGATTTTGAAGCCATCCGTGGTCTCCATCATCGCCGCCAACCGTTGCTTGCCCTCAGGCGTTGGGTCAGCATTGGCGTGAAGCCAGCAGCTAGATTGCGCAGCGCCCCGCCCGACGCGGCCACGGAGCTGATGTAGCTGGGACAAGCCAAACCGATCGGCACCAAGAATCATCATGAGCGAAGCATTAGGATTATCGACGCCAACTTCAATCACCGTGGTGGCCACCAACACCGCGACGCTGCCATCACGAAAACCGCGCATGGTAGCATCGCGAATCGGACTCGCTTGGCGACCGTGGACCAGCCCAACTTCAACCTCCGTCAGCTCGGCAATTAAGCGCTGGTGCACCGATTCAGCGTCGATTTCCGTGCCAGAGGGGCGCCGCTGTGCTCCTTCTAACGCTGGGCCAGCATCGGCATCCGCAGCGATGCGCGGACACACCACATACACTTGATGGCCGTCGGCCAGGGTCGCACGCATGTGTGCCACCGCTTGTTTCCAGCCAGCCTTGCCGCTCACAACCCGAGTCGCGATCGGGGTTCGGCCCGGCGGCAATTCATTGAGTACCGTGCGATCAAGATCGCCAAACGCAGTGAGCGCTAAGGTCCGCGGAATCGGCGTTGCCGTCATCACTAACAGGTGCGGCACGCCTACGCCGGTGCCACCTTTGTCGCGCAGCTTCATGCGCTGCGCCACGCCAAACCGTTGCTGCTCGTCGATAATTACCAACGCTAGGTTGGCAAACCCAACCCGTTCCGCAAGCAACGCGTGGGTGCCAATCACAATATCCACTGCCCCAGCCGCAGCTAAACTCAGCGTCGAATTGCGAATACCCGACGGCGTCGAGGCCGTTAACAACACCACGCGCACGCCCAACGAGGCACCCCAGCGACGCAGATTTTTGTCGTGTTGTTCGGCCAACACTTCGGTCGGTGCCATCACGGCCACCTGATAACCGGCGCGCACCGCGGCCAGCGCAGCGCCGAAAGCCACGGCGGTTTTACCCGATCCAACGTCACCTTCGAGTAAACGGTTCATCGGAACGGGCCGCTGCAAATCTTCGGCAATTTGGGTAAGCGCGGCTTGTTGCGCCCCCGTGAGTTCAAAACCCAGCACCGCCGCTACGCTCGCTTGTAAGGCTGGCACCGCTGGGCATGCCAGCGCCGTGCCCGCACATCGCGCGGCGCGCTGCATCGCGGCGGCTGTCGCCAATGCAAACAATTCACCAAAAGCCAAGCGTTGATGCCACGGCGACACACCGGCCAACATGTCGTCGACTTGTGCCAGCGTCAACGTGGCTGGTGGCTGGTGCAGCGTCTGCACCGATTCAACCAATGATGGTAGATGGAGTTGCGCGGCGACGCTTGGTGGAATCTCATCCGCCAGCGTGGTGACATGCGCCAACGCCGCCAAGCACGCGCTCTTAATGCGCGCCGGTGGCACGCCGGCAATTCGCGGATAGTAGGTGACGATCGGCGTGCCGTCGGTGGTCAACACGTCCGGGTTCGCAAGTTCGGGCCGCCCGGCGCGATACCTTACGACGCCAGCGACACACACGCTGTTGCCAACTGGGAACTTTTTCTCGATGCCAGCCCACGCATTAAAAAAGCGAATCTGGATGCTCGCGCCATCGATGTCGACGAGTTTAACATCCGCCCAACGCCGGCCTCGGGCAAACACCATGCGCGCCGATGCGACCTCGCCCGTCAACACCACGCGCTGACCGTCGTCGCGATCGACATCAAGACTTGAAATCGGCCGGGCCCGTCGCGCGTCATCGTAACGCACCGGCACGAGCCAAAGCAGATCCTCGACGGTGTGCACACCGCCCTCTGCCAATGACTGGGCAAACGCTGGCCCGATGCCTCGCACTGAACTGGTCGGGGCGGCCAACGGATCGACCGGGGCAACCAACCCCGCAACTGGGTTTATGACCCTAGGTTTACGCGGCTGCTTGGGTAACTGCGTGCGCAACATTGCAGCGTCGGGCTCCCCCAACGCCGGCTCCGACGGGTTTGCGCTCGCCGACGCTATAGCGTCGGAACGCAGTGGCCCCGATTGGCTGCGAACCAAGGCGGGCCGAGCCGGCGGAACCACAACAATCGGGCCCAGACTGCGCACCACGCGCATGCCTCGCGCCACCAGAATTTCACGTTGCGCCAACGAACTAGCTTCGAACGCCTGCATGTCGTCTCGCCACGCCTGCAACGCAGCTAGGCCAGCCCCGGTGGCTATCGCCAATACGCCGTCTGCGGCGATCCGCAGGGCCCCGCCCAAGCCACCAATTTTCGCAACACCCGCAAAGTTGTCTTGCGCCGCAAGCGCAATGCGGTCGCGTAAGTCACGCAATGGGTCAACTCGGGCCACCGGTATTCGAGCTACTGCGGGCCGCAGATTCAGTCACCGCGATACGTGAACCGCAGCTCATAATCGCACAGATGAAAAATGTCACCTTCATCGATGCGTTTGTTATCGATGCGCATGCCCTTGTAATCGATACCGTTGGTCGATCCGAGGTCTTTAATGTAAAACGTGCCGTTACGCCGGATCACCGCAGCGTGTTTGCGCGAGATGTTGCCGTCTTTGATCGCCAAATCGGACGACTTGCTGCCGCGACCAATGATGAACTGATCTTTGGTGACGGGAAATCGTTGGCCGTTGTACACGAGAAACAGCGTCGGGCCGCTGCCATTTGAAACCGGCGCGACGGGCGGCGGTACCGCCGGTGCAACGTGTGGCGGCGAATTCACATAGCCAGGTGTTGGGGCTGCTGTTTTGCGTTGCGGCGGGGACAACGTCGAGGGCTGCTGCCGGTTGTCTGCCCGGTTGTCTGCCCGGTTGTCTGCCCGGTTGTCTGGTCGCGAGCCGCCGATCGGGTTGGGTTTTTGCTGACCTGCCGAAACACCGGTAGGCGGCTTGGCATCGGCACCGCCATAGTTCTTCGAGCGCGCGTAGTAGCGCATCGACTCATTGACCAAATAGTCAATTGAGCAGTCGAAGTCGTTGGCCATCTGCTCGAACGTCTCCCACAAGACGTCTCGGCAATAGAAATGGCGCATCGTCTTCTTACTCTGGTCCATTGCGAAAACGTCTCCTACTACAAGCAACGCAGCTAACTGTGCGGATGATACAACGAAGTCACGGTCTATATACTAGCGGATCCAAACACAATCTTGACCGGCCGGTTACGGCTGAGCTTTAAGTGCCGCAACGATCTCGGCGGCCCGCTTGCCCAATGTTGGTTCCGCTTTGCGTTCATTGGCAGGCACATCGGACTGATCACCCCAATATCCCGCCAACTTGGTGCCGTCTCCGGAAATAGCTGAAATTGCGGCAATATCTGCTTTAGACGCCAGCTTAAACAAGGCCTCCATCGCCACCCAACGCGCCATTTTTGACTTCTTGCCGAGTAACTGGCGAACCACGGTCAAGGTTTGATCACGGGGGCTCAGCTTAGCAATTTCACCAGACACCGCGCCTTGCAGGTCTTCATGCTGATACTCGGCGTTGTCAGGCAGTGCGTCAACGACATCAAGGATGGCTTGGGGCCCACCACATTTGAGTGCATTGTTGGCTCCCACATAACGAAACTGCGCATCGCGATGCAGTTGCGTGATCATGCCAACCAGGACTGGCAGGCAGTGCGGCATCCCGATTGCGCGAATCAAAGCCACCGCATCGTTGGCCATTTGCGGCGAGGCAGTGCTGTCTTTCGCGATTTCTGCCAACTTATTAATACTTGGAACCAGGGCGGCCGGCTCAACCGGATCGAACAACCCGCCCGGATCAAGATACGCTTTATACAGCGACGACAAAGCGCGTGGGCCTTGGGTTTTGTCGCCGCGATTCAACCGGGCGATGTCCAAAATGTACTTCACCGCATCCGCGCTGCCGGACGCCGCCATGCCCAACAGCAATTCATCGCCGACCTTGGCGCGCGTGGCGCCGGTAATTGGTTTAGCTAAAATTGCGTTGGCGGCCGACATCAACTTGTCACCGGCCGCAGGCCCCAAGGTCCGGATCACCTTGCTGCCGCCGAACTTTCCTAAATTTGCCCGCGCTTCATAATATCCGCCGGTGTACCAATCGGTAAGGTAGTTATCGATAGTCTGTTTGAGCTCGGCGCTGGCCTTCTCGCGCAACTCGAACAACGCATCTTTGGCGTCAGCTTGGGCCGGCGAAGGCACCGACATTTCACCTTCCACCCGCGCGACTTCCCAAAGCCGCGGCACAAGTTTGCCAACCACTTGGTCGCGCCGCGCTGGCGACATCTCGCGAATCGCTTCGAAGACTTCGGCTTCAGCGCCCGTCCGAATCAGATTTATCGCGGCGTGAGCCGACAATTCAGCATCAATATCGGCGGCCATAAGAGCCTTGCGCAGTTTGCCCGGGCCCTTGGTGGTGCGCATCCATTTGTCGATGTTCTCGTGGTTGGTTTTTTCACAACTCGCCAACGCTGGTATCCCAGCGAACAGCATAGCTAGTACAACAAAAGCGGCTCGCAGCATGCCGGCAGCATAGGCGTCGTCGGGTTGCCGGCCAAGCGCCCGCGCCGTTTTTGCGCATGGCCCTACCTGTTTGCAAAAATCCGGACCAAACCGGCCTCGATTGGCCAAGGGACTTGCCCGTCTGAGCATTCGTCACGTTTTCGATGATCATTCCGCAGGTTTTCCAACGCCTGAGTTCCTGGTGTTGACCGCTTGCTCGACCGCCGCGCATCACACCAAATTGTCGATGCAGCTCGCATAGTCGATCAGGCCGCCAGTCCATTTTGATGCGTTGGTGTTGGCCGTAATGGCGAGCGCCGCATGCGCATCGTGTATCGCTGCGAGGCCACATCGCGCGCCGACGTCGCTTGATGTTGGGCGGGCTGGTTGTGCGTCGATGATCCGGTTGCGATGGTCGAAAAAAATCTAGCCATTGGCATTGGTATTGGCATTGGCATCGACCCGGCAGCCGCCTTCGTGCAGCAGCGTATGGTGGGCACTACATAACAACTTGAGATTCACCCACGCCGTGGCGCCGCCATTGGCCCAGTGCTCGATGTGATGGCCGTCGACGTAGCGGCTGTGCGTGCAACCCGGAAAACGACAGGTGCGATCGCGCAGCAACAATGCCCGTTTGATTGCGGCTGAAATCGTGCGGGTTTTGCGGCCGATGGACAGCGGCACGCCTTGTGCGTCGACGTGGGCAACCACCACACCGGCATCGCAGCACAAGCGTCGCGCGGTTGTCGTCGCGATGATTTCGCCGTCGGCCATCATGGCTAGATCCGCCGGTTCCGATGAACCATGCAGGCCTGCGAGCGGCACGGTGATGATGATTTCGACCGGGGGTGCGCTGGGGTTGATTTCCGCGCACGCGATCCTGATTGATCATCATCAACGCATCGGCACGCTGCCAGCCACGGTCGGCAGACGGTGGGGCCTTTGCGGTTGGCGGTTGGCAGTTCGGCAGGCGAATGTTCTGCGGGAGTCGGCTCAGCGGGAGTCGGTTCCTCGGGAGTCTGTTCTGCGGGAATCGGTTCAGCGACACGCGGCGGTTCAGCGGGAGTCGGTGCCGCACTTGCTTTAGCAATCGCAGCATTGAGCGCCGCCCAAACGATCGCCGCTTCATCGCTGGGCAATACCACTTCAAACTTCACCATGCCGTTATCGAGACTTCGCCGAGTCACCGTGCGCTGGGCAACAACTTGTGCCGCCGCCATCGCTCCAGCTTCTGCCCCGTGCGCTTGATCATACGCCTGCACGTTTTGATACGAACGGCACAAGTTT
>JAGPDK010000336.1 GCA_018057605.1 Kofleriaceae bacterium
GAGCGGTTTAATGCACTGCTTTTGAATCGGGCAGAAGCACCATAAACGACCGCTCACCTTGCGGCACAATCCAAACGTCGTTGGGATGGTCGGTCACCGGCGGCAGCCGCCCGGTTTGGAGCACGGCTGGATCGTGATAGGCCAAGCCGCGTGGATACCAATCGATTTCGACGTAGTGAGCCTGCGCGGCTGGCGAAAGCGCCGCAGCAAAACTCCATTGGGTGACACCGGCTACGGGGTGCCGGTTGTTGTGCAAGCCGCCGCCGTACACCAGGATGCGGTGACGGCCCGTCGCCGTGCGTTTAGTCCACGCCGCGTTGGTTTGGGCCGCCAATTCCCGGGTTGTGAGATCGAGCATCATGATGATTTGGTCGTCGGGATTTTGGCTCGCTGCGGTGCGCAGGGCCGCGTAATCAGCGCACGAGAAATTCATTGCGACGGGTGTGATGCCGGCGGTGCGTGCGGCTTCGGCAAGTTGGGCGACTTGGGATTTGGTGGCAACCGGGCGCTGCACCGCTGACTCGATCGATCGAGTGACCTGCTGAGCGGCTTGGCCGCAGGCTAACGGTGGCGACCAGGTTTCAACCACTAGATACGCGGTTTCGGCTGCCAAAATCGGCAAGACGTGTTCCGTGAATTGGCTAAGCGCCGATTGTGGTGACGGGGTGCCCACGCGCTCGTGTAATTCGCCAAAGCCAATGACCTCGGTCTCATCGTCGATCACGACGCGCAAAACGTCGGCGATTGACGCCACATGCTGGGCGGCAGCCAAAGGCCGCGCGGTGCGGGCATCGTGGGTCACGGGCGTTTGGGTGGTATCGCTGGTGGCACCCGCGCGAGCGGTGGGGCGGGGTGGCGCTGGCGGCGAATCAGATTTATTGCACGCCGTCATGCACAGCGCTACCAGCAACGACAATACCCGCATGCCGGCAAGCTTAGCTCAGGATCTCCCCGAAAGCGTTGAACCTAAGGTATGGTCGCACCATGGCCTCTTCGATCGCTGCGTTACGCCTCGTGCCTTTGTTCCACGGATTTTCTGATCGGGAACTGCAGCAAATGTCGGCGTTGTTTGTGCCGGCCACACCGGCGCCCAATGGTGTGTTGTTTGATATCGGGGACCCGGCGTTGGCGTTGTACGTCTTGGCCGAGGGTGAAGTATTGTTGGAATGTCCTGGCGACGACACGTTTCGATTGCGGCCGCCGGCATTGATCGGCGAGCTTGGCGCGTTGACCGGTATTGCGCGCTCAACCAAAGCAATCGTTGACGGTCCGGCCACCATCTTCGCGTTGAACGCCAAAAAGCTGCAAGCGCATTTTGCTGACAACCAAGAGCTTGGGCTGCGTTTTTTGGTCAACCTCTTGAGCGTGGTGGCCGACAAAGTTCATCGCGATCAAGTGCGCATCGCGGATATGCGGAAGAATCTCGTGAGCACGCAAAAGGAATTAAAGCGGGCCCGTGACATCGTGTTGGAAACCGTGGAAACCCCCATTTCTTCGCCGATTCATGAAACCTTAGAGCGGTTGATTACCCGCAATCGCCGAGTCAATTATCGCGTCGAGCCGCCCGAGACTTTGGCGGCCGCCCTACGTTTAGATAGTGGGCTTGCGCCGGTCGTCGACATCTCGCGAACCCACTCCACCGTGTTATTCGCGGGTGCACCACCAGCCGAAGGCACTTGGATCTCGGGCATCATGGTGCTCGCTGGCGTTGAGATTCCCTTGTCGGGCTCAATCATGCGCGTCAAAGATCGCCGAGTCACGATCACGCACGATTTGATGATTGATGTCTATGCTGCGACGCTGGAAGGTTATCTGACCCGGGTCCAGTTGCTCGACGTACTGGTGTAACGGCTGATGCGCCGCGCGGTGGTTTCGCGAGGGCTGCAGCGCGGGTCTGCGATTGCCGCCACGGTGCTTGGCCTCGTCACTGATGTCCGCTCGCTGTGCGTCGTGCCCGCCACGGCGCAGCCCGCGCCCACCTCGTCGAGCGTTCCGTGCGCCGTCAAACTGCGTCGCGCCGACCCGGTTTTTGCTGAAGCCTTGTTGGCGCACATTCGGGATTTGGGCGGCTGTAAGGTCGCGCTCGATGTGTACATTGTCAAAACCGATGGCGGCTACTATTTGTTGGTTCGCGATAGCCTCGGCCGCATGCAAGACCGGGTCGTGCCTAGTTTGCAACTTGCCGCAACCTTGATTGCGTCTTTTGCCGAATCCTCCGTCGAGTTGCCGCCCGTTCGCGTCACGCCGGCATTTGATGCCGAGCGTCCTGAGGGCAACTCGCAAGCTGCGGCTGGCCGCGTCGCCGAGCCCATCCGCACCGGTAACGGCGATTTCGGGCGGGCGACAATCCTGGCCCAGGCCGGTGCTTTCGCTGATTCGATCGGGCTGCAAGCGGTTGAACTGCAGGTCGATCTTGGGCGGTTGGCTTCGTCAGTGGTTGCCGCGGTCGCCGTGAGTCTGCAACACGACTTCGCAACCGCGCCGGTGATGCGCACGGATGCGGCGATCAGTTCTTTTGTGGCGCGCCGCGATGGGGGATGGGGCACCGGGTATTTGCGTTACCGTTCGGAGCGTCGGCTTGCGTTGGAGCCAATACTAGGGCTCAGCGTGGGCTACCTGGAGCAGCGACGAGTTATTGCGACGACGTTGCCCGGCTACGTCGTCGAGTACCAGCAAGAAACCGCCTTGGCTATTCGCATGAGTGGTGGCGCGCTAGCCAGTTATGGGTTCGACCCTCACGTCAGATTGGTCGTGCAGGTGCAAGCATTGGCTGGCACGGCGACAGTTCCGGGGGGCGGTATCGATGTCGCGTGGCTCGGCGGCGTTGGCCTGCGTTACACGCCGTAGGCCATCGGCCGTCGGCGCGACGTCGGGTGCCATCCGCACTCGCCCCGCCGTCACGTTGCGGCCAGGCATGGCCCGCCGGGTTAGCGCGGCAACGTCAAGCGAACAATGCCGTCGTCGTCGGCTGTGCCCCGACCTAACAAGACCGCAGCGCTCACGCAGGTGGCCGCGCTGGTGCGGCACGTGTGGACTTCGCCTTGGCGGAAAATTCGCAACTCACCGCCGCCAAGCGCACGCCCGGTTGGATCGGTGATGCGGCCGTGCACGCGGGCTGCCTCGGGCGCAATAAATGGCCCCGCGTTCATGCTGGTCGTGCGGGTCGTCGGCATCACGGCCTGCGCGACCGACCAACGCGGCGCATCGGCATCGTCAGGCGGTTCGAACGACAAATCATAGGTTGACGCCGTTACCAGCGGCGGATCGACCCAGATCACAAACTCGCCGGCTTTGTCGCTGGTTGCTGTCCCCAGCGCGAGCTGTGCTGCAAACGCTTGGGCGTCGGGTTCCAGCGTCGCTAAATAGTCAGCATTGGGACGCGCGGTTACCGCGACGTTGGCAAGTGGCGCGCCGCTGCTGTTCGCCACTACGCCACGCACGGCGATACGCGGTTCAAGCTGCCGGGTAAATGCATCACTCACGGCAAATCGTTCGCCAAACACAGCACGAAATTGTGAGGTCGCCGGTGGTTGAATCTGCAGGGCGTAGTCGATGAAGGTGCCTTCGCGAGAACCGATCAACAGTAGTTGGGCGACACCGTCCGCATCGCTGGTCGCCGTACCACCGAGCCGAATGCCGGAATCGTAGGTTGGAATAAGCGGGTTGGCAATTGCCGCACTCATCGAGACGACGGCGCCTGCAATCGGCACGACTTCACCGCTGCCTGTGGTGCCCAGTAACTTGAAGCGGACCAGCGTTGGGGTGGTTAAGCGACTAGGTACTTCGATATCAATGTTGGAATTGTTTTGGCTTAACGTGCGGACCTTGGCGGTCAAAATACCGGCACCAGCCGTGATTGGCTCGGCAATCACTTCCACGCCACCTGCGATATTAGGCGACAGCAGCAGCAGGTAGTTGCCGTTGATATCGGTGTCGACCACGGTCGAAACGTCCGAGATCACCGTGTCATCGGCCCAACGGCCGCGGGCCGACACCCGGTAGCCAGGTAAGCCAATGCCGTTGGCGGCGGTGATTTTGCCCGCCAGCGTTTGCAATGCGGTGCCGTCAACGGTGAGGTTCTGCCGCATGTCAGCCGTGGCGTCAATCGTGGTGCGTAACGGTGGCAACATCGCGAGCCGCGGCGCTGTGCCAATTTCAGTGCTTTGCGCATTCGGGATGATCGTGACTTGATACGGTTCATCGCCGAGCGCGTGGTTGGTTCGTGGCACTTTCATTTCGTACGTAATTGTGTCGTTCGGTCCGCTTTTGACGTTGACCACGCTGCGAAATGGTGGCGCTCCGGGGATGCGAGACGGGCGCGTCACTACAATCGATGAACCCTGCATATCACCACACGTCGTCGGCATCGCGCAGATGAACGTCAACTCACCGGATAGCGTGACCGTCGAATCGACGACCAGGTCACCTAACCAACCGTGGTCGGGCATGGCGAATTCACGATATTCAGCTGGTACGCGATTTTGCGCACTGGCCGGAGGCCCAACGATCGCGGAAAACTTTCCTTTGGGCGGATTGCCCCAGCACACGCCCTCGTCACAAACTTCGCCAGCCGCTTGGTTGCAATCGCTGTCGGTTTCGCAAGCTGGCACGGTGGCGGCTGGCAACGATAAACAACCCACGGTGAGCGCCGTCGCGCCCAGCGTAACAACCGTGAACAACTTGGGTGCAACGCGACGATTCATAGCTGCGGCTCCTGGCATCGTAAAAAAAACTGCCAGTGCGTAGACAGGCCATCGGCGGGCATCGCGCGAAATCGTGGCGTGCCAGAATCGAGTGGCTCGCGATCAAATACTTCAATCCACATCAGGCGCTCGTTGCCCACATCCGCTTGTTGGCAAACCCCGCCCACGTCACAGGTTACGGTGCGACGATTTTGTCCTGTCGCCGCAGCAAGACACGCAGCGCGGGCCGAGGTGGCATCTGGGCGATTGTAGTCGATGAAAATCCGAACATACGAGCTGTCCGCTGCGTCGGTTTCAAGCAGCGTGACCGACACCGTGCCGGTGCCGCGCGAGAAAATGACCGGACCCGGTTCGGTAAGCTCTTTGGCGGCTTCGTCTCGAATAGACAAGATTGCCGGCGGCGAGTTGGCACCCGCGTCGGGTAAATCGAGAGCTAGAGGTGGCGGGATGACACAGCCCATGGCTGCGGTAACCAGAAGCATAAGATAGGCCAACCCCATAAGACCCTGTAACCATGTAGCAAAAGCGTATATCGGCAGTGTTCGATCCCGCCTGGATACCGACATTTGCGTCGCGCCGCGTTGCACGATGTGCACGGTATTGTTCATTCCGGCGCGGCTCCCTCACCGTCGGATTCTTTTTCCAAGTGGCGGAAAATGGTCCGCGGATCAACCCCGAGGTCGCGGGCCGTCTTGGTTCGGTTGCCGTTGTTGAGCGCTAAAATATCGTTGATGTAGTCGCGCTGGAATTTGTCTTTCGCGTCTGCAAGCGTGAGAATTGTCGGCAATGCGTCGGCCGATAGGCCTAGATCATCGGGTCCAATGACGGTTGATTCACAAAGCACGATGGCTTTTTTGATGCGGTTTTCAAGCTCGCGAATGTTGCCTGGCCAGGAGTGTTTGCGAATTGCAACGTTTGCGTTCGGCGATAGGCCCTTGACGCGTGAATCGTACTGTTTGGAGTAGTGCGACAACATATAACGGGCAATTACCACCACGTCGTCGCCGCGATCGCGCAGCGGCGGCAAGTGCAAATTGACGACGTTGAGGCGATAGTACAAGTCCTCGCGAAACCGACCGGTCGCGATTTCCTTTTCAAGATCGCGATTGGTAGCCGTCAAGATACGGATGTCGACTGATTCGGGCCGCGTGTCACCGACTCGGTACACCACGCGCTCTTGGATGGCACGCAGCAGTTTTACTTGCAACTCCAATTGCAGCTCGCCGACTTCGTCGAGGAACAGCGTGCCGGAATCGGCGGCTTGAAATTTGCCGAGTTTGTTGGCGGTGGCACCGGTGAATGCACCGCGGACGTGGCCGAAAAGTTCGGATTCGAGCAAGTTTTCGGGAATCGCGCCGCAATTGATCGTGACAAATGGCTTGCCGGCGCGTGGCGAACGGCCATGAATCTCGCGCGCGATGAGCTCTTTGCCGGTGCCGGTTTCACCGGTAATCAACACCGAGATATCGGTGCTTGCGATCTTTTCGACCTTGCGAAAAACCTGCTGCATCGGCGCACTGGTGCCCACGATTTCGCCAAAGCGCGATTGTTCAAGTTTTTCAGATAGGCGTTTATTATCGACGCGTAGCTCGTTGAGTAACAAGGCGTTGGCGACGATCAGCGACGCCTGCGCCGAGAATACGGTGACGGCCCGCATGGTGTCCTGTTGGAACAATTCACGGATGGAGTCGTTGCCGACGTAGATCAGCCCGAGCAAGCGCCCACGATCGAGCAGCGGCACGCAAATGACGCTGGAAACCTTGAGTCGCATCACGCTTTTGGCGGAGGCAAATTCATCGTCCCGCATCGCGTCGGAC
>JAGPDK010000019.1 GCA_018057605.1 Kofleriaceae bacterium
GCATTCGGCGCCCGAGTCGGGGTTCAGCCACTGGTTCCCCGCCCTGCCGATCTCAACTACTCATGCGATCGCGAACGCAAGCGCGATCCACCAAATAGTGTCCGGATTGCGGACCATGAAAAAAAAATGATTCTAGGTGGCCAAGTGCCCTTCCGTTAGCGGGCTGCACTTTGATATGACGCGATCCCTCTCGCAGCAGCACAAGCTATGGCCACGAATAAACGACGCGACCTCCGCTCCTTGCTTTCGGTTCCGCACCTCGACCTGCAACAACAGGTAACGAGTCGGCTGACCCGACGAGGATTCCCGCAACTGCGCCCTGCTCAGTCGCAACTTCTAACCCTTATTGAGCCCGGCGGTGTCCGCTTGGCTGATTTGGTGGCGGCCTCCGGGCTGGCCAAACAAACCGTCGGTGATGTTATCGACGATTTGGAATCACTTAAAATGGTGGAACGTTACGCCGACCCCGAACATGGCGTGATCAAGCGCGTGCGACTAGGTGTCAAAGGCAAATTGTGGGCGGCTGAAGTCCGCAAAGTTGCCGAGGCAGCGGAAGCCCAGCTCGAAGCCACCCTGGGTCGCGGCAAAATCAAAGCGTTACGCGCGTTACTTGAAGCTGTGGCAGCCGCCGTAGAAGCGCGCAACGCGACAGCTAGCCCAACGAAGCGTAAGACTCGATAGCCCTCGCCACTCGGTTCGTCCCGATCGGCGCATTGGCCTGAGGTCATGCACCGAGCGTTACCGGACTTGCGCGTGCTGGCGGTGCTGGCGGCGGTCCCGTATACAACCCGGCACAAACCTGCTCTCAGCGGAGCTCCGGTGCCACCCGCGGCCCCGGCCCAACGAATCGCCCGATTCGCAGGGCCGGCGAGTGAACAGTTGACCTTCGTTGTTTAGATTGCCGCTTAGCGCTTACGTACGATGGCGCAAACACGACACCAGGCAAAGATCGCCCCCGAGTACCCCGTGGATATCCGAAGATTCGGGCCTCGGTTCTCGCATCGACCGTCGAACCAGCGTAACCCAACGGCTTAGCCCCGCAGATTTAGGAGAAAGTAATGAAGACCAGAAAATTTCGTTCACTTGCACTTACCTTTATTGGCATGTCGCTCATGGCCGCTCCGGCATTCGCAGATGATCCCAAATTCGAATTCGGCAAAGTCGAAGAAGTTAAGGCCGTGAAAGTTGTCGAATGGGATGCGTCAGCCGAATTCGGCCTGGTGCTCACCACCGGAAACTCAGAAGTCACCACCATGACGGGTGGCGCCAAAGCATCGCGCAAAACTGGCAAAAACAAACTGGCGATGGGCGTCGATGGCACCTACGCCCAATCAGGCATTCGCCGCGCTAAAGCTGGCGTGACCACGGTTGCATCAGCTGCCGATATCGAAACTGTCGACACCGTGAGCGCCAAGAATCTTACCGGCCGAATTCGCTACGACCGCTTCCTGACTGAGTTCAACTCGCTGTTCGTGGGGCTAATTGCCCGCACCGACGTGCCAGCGGGCATCAAAGTTGGCGGTTCGGCCCAGGCCGGTTACAGCCGTAGCTTGTACAAATCAGAAAAATACGAAGCCGTCACGGAAATTGGCTACGACTACACGTTCACTCGCTTCGATGCAGCCGACGCCAAAAGCACCAATGTCCATTCGGCGCGACTCTTTGCAGCGTTCAAAGGTAAAATGAACAGTGCCACCAATCTCGATACCAGTGTCGAGGCTTTGCCCAACCTAAACGCATTTACGATGCCGACTGGCGAAGTTAAGATCGCCGAAGCTACCCGGGTCAACTTCCATGTTGGCATCACGTCGAAACTGACCAAAAGCTTGTCAGTTAACACCTCCTTTGATCTCAAATATGCCAACCGGCCAGCACCGCTCGCATTGCCTGGTGTCACGTTTGCCGCGGGGTTCACCCCGGAATCTGCACAAATGGATTCGATTCTCAAAGCGTCGCTGATCTACTCGTTCTTTTGAGATCCGACGACTTGGCAGATGTGTGCGTGACAAAGGATTTCTAACCAGCCGGGCGACCCGCACGACCGACCAAGTCAGTCACCAGCGCTTCGAGCATGGCGCGTTCAGCCAACTCGCGGCCCAACACTTTCACAATCGCGCCGGTCCACGCTGGACCGCTGCCACCAGCCCCGGGGTCAGCGGGATCAAGGGTTGAATCACCTTTGAGCGCGCGATCGGCAAGCGCCAAGGCTCGGGTCGATTGCGCCAACGCGGCTGGGCTGTACAGGCGTGCTTGCGCGATGACTTTGTCGACGACAAATGGTGGGACGCCTAAACGGGTGGGCAGCTCAGCTTTGGATGCACCTTGCGCCCGAGCTTGATGCACGCCTGCCATTTGCCGGACAAAACGCGCCAGCATGGCAACCACGCCCACTGCGCTTTCGCGTTGCTCGCACAACGAATGCACCGCCAGCAAAGCGCCGGACAGCGAGCCGGTACCGAGCGCGTCGGTTAACTCAAAGACCGAACGCTCGCGGGTATCGGCGACTAGCTCGTCGACATCGTCGGTGGTGACCGGCCGATCGCCCGCAAACAGAGCGAGTTGATCCAGCGTCACGGCAATGCGCGACAAGTCGGCGCCGATGGCGTCGAGCAGCCGAGTGATCGCCGCGCCGTCGATGCGGACGTTGCGGGCCGCAGCTTCAGCGCGCACCCACGGTGCCAACTGGCGCGGCGCCGCGAGTACGTGCAACCAACCTTTTTTGCTTAGGGTCGCGTACAGCTTCAAGCGTTTATCGAGCTTGCTGGTTACCGCCAGCAATACCGTCGACGGATTGGGCGAAGCGAAATATTCCAACATCGCATCGGTCTCGTCGGTCGGCAACCCAGCCAAATCACGCACGTAAACCATACGCATGGGTGACATCATGGGTAGGGTTTGCGCCATGTTGACGATGCGGCGCGCAGTTAACTTGCCTTCGACGACATCGTAGTTGAAGGCGCGCATGGCCGGCGCAACCACGGCATCACGCAAGGCGGCTACTACGCGGTCGACTAAAATTGGATGTTCCGACGACAGCACGTACACGGGTGCGAATTTGCCAGTCGCGATCTGAGCTAGCAGTTCTTCCACGCCGCCGATAGTACCCGCGAACGGCCAACAGTCGAAGCCGCGGCGGATCAAAACCTCACCGGTGCCTTGCCAGCGGCGCGGGGCTGCGCTGATATCACCGCATGGCCAACGCCCTCATGTTGTTTATCGCTGACCGCGCCGTAATTGACGGTGTGCAACGCGGCGCAACCGCGGTGTTAGCCGAAAACGGCGTCATCATTGCCGTCGATAGCCCGACGTTCGTCGCCGCTGACCCGCGTAGTGCTGGTGCCACCACGGTGCGATGGGCTGACCGCGCCATGGTGCCAGGCACCGTCAACGCGCACAACCACAGTTTTCAATCGTTGCTGCGTGGCCTCGGCGACGACTTGCCGTTTTTGCAGTGGCGCGACCGCGCACTCTACAAATACTCGCCGCTGCTTTCAGTCGACGACTTGGCCACTGGCGCGCTGCTAGCATTTGGCGAAATGTTGCTGCATGGCGTAACTACCGTGTGCGATTTTTTCTATATCAATCATGCCGGCAACGACTGTGCCCATGCCGTGATTGCGGCCGCGCAACGGCTCGGCATGCGCATGGTCATGGCGCGATGTTTTTACGACTGGGACGGTGCGCCAGTCGCGTATCGCGAAACAATTACCGAAGCTGTACGCAATTTTGAAGCGCTGACGCGGAGCTACCCACGTAACGCGCAAAGCCGCCACATGGTGACGATTCAACCTGCCCCACATAGCCAACACGGCGCGACGCCGGCCATGATCGAGGCAGGCGCTGGCTGCGCCCGTGACGCTGGCGTGCCGTGGCATATCCACCTTGCCGAAGAGCAGTATCAAGTTGAGCAATCGCTGCAGCGTTTCGGCCAGCGGCCGATGCACGCGATCGCCGGCCTGGGCGTCGACGTGAGCAACATGATTGCCGTGCATACATGCTGGTTTGATGAAAGTGAACGCGGGCTATTAGCGGACCGTGGCGGCGGCTTGGCCTACTGCCCGGGCTCCAACATGTTTTTAGGCGACGGCGTCACCGATATTGTCGATTTGCTTGCGCGCGGCGTGACGCTGGGCTTGGGCACCGACGGTGGTTGCTCCAACAATCGAGTGTCGGTATTCGACGAAATGCGTAGTGCGGCCCTGCTGCAAAAAGTTCATCGCGTCGACGGCCAAGCCATCACCGCCGAAGCATGTTTTGCCATGGGGACCTCCGGCGGCGGTGACCTGCTGCGCCTGCCAGTTGGACGAATCGCGCCTGGTTATCGTTGCGATTTGGTTGCGGTGGATCTCGCCGACCCTAGCCTGTGGCCACCCCGCTATCTGGAAAAGAACCTAGTCTATGCATTGTCGTCTCGCGCCATTACCGACGTCGTGGTAGACGGTAAGCTAGCGGTGCAGAACCGCCAACTCGTTCATGTCGACCTCCAAGAAATCCGCAGCCGCGTCGCCCACCTCACCGCAACTTGGTAGCGAAGCTGGCGCCTCTGCGTCCAATGCGACGGAGTCTTCTGGCAGCAACGCCAAGAGTCGCGACGTTGTCAAAGTCGATTTTGAAGTGTACCGCGGTGGCTGGATCGGCTGGCTGGTCGTCGGCGCTGTGCTTGGCGGTTTGATGTTTGTCAAGCTAGGTACGCTTGGCCAATATCTCGGCGGCATCCTCATGGTGCTGGCGGTTTGGAATGGCTTCAAACTAACGATGTCGTTGCTGCACAAACCCGGCACCATCGAAGTGAACCCCGAGCGCGTAGTGTTACCGCGCGGCTTGTGTCGCGGCAATCCGTTGGTGCTCGCCCCAGGTGACGTAACCGCGGCCTATTTTTTGCGCAACTCGGTGCCGTGGAATCGCTCGGCACCGTTGCTCATCATCGAAGCCAACCAAGTTGCGCACGCCTACCCGCGGGATTGGTTTGCATCCGAAGCCGATCAACGCCGCATCATTTCTGCCGTAGTGGCGCGCACTGAAGAACCGGTTGGTTACGGGCCCGAGCGTAAAGCAGCCGCCACGGAGCCCAAGCTGCCGCAGCGTATGATTTCCTAGCTGCACAGCTGCTTTGGATTCAAGCGATTTTTTATGATTGACGTACATCATAAATCAAACTAGCCTAGTTGGATGGTCGTTGGATTTCGCGACCGTGCTAGCCAGGCAATCTTTGCTGGTGACGCTGTTAAGCGGTTTCCGCCCGACCTTCTCCGCGCTATTAGATTGAAACTTGCCATGCTCAATCATGTCACTTGCCTCGATGATCTGCGCTTTCCGCCAGGGAATCGCCTTGAAGCACTACGTGGTGATCGTGCCGGCCAATTTTCGATTCGTATCAACAAGCAATGGCGGATTTGTTTTACCTGGACCGAGAAAGGACCTGATTATGTTGAAGTCGTCGACTACCACTAGCATCCCTGCAGGGCCCGATGGCTTACCAGCCATTCATCCTGGAGACATGTTGCGCCACGAGTTTTTAGAGCCTCTCGATATGACGGCCACCGCGTTGGCCCGCGCTTTAGGTATGCCGCCCAATCGCATTATCGCCATTGTGAACGGCGACCGCAGTGTGACTGCCGAAACTGCCATCTTGTTTGAAGCCTACTTTAAGGTTTCCGCCGATTTTTGGCTCAGCCTGCAACGAACCTACGACCTCAAGATTGCCCACGCTGACAAAAAGCTGGCTGCCCGAGCAAAGAAAATCCGCGCGATCGCGGCGTAGCGCGGTTGGTGTGGCCTGCCAGTACGTACCAGTTCACTCAGCAGGCGGTGCGACCACGGTGATGCGAGCCAGCACCACCACAGTTTCGATGTGCGCAGTTTGCGGCATGAGATCGTGCGGCGTTGCGCTGACCACGCGATAGCCCTCGGTGACCAACATTTCAACGTCGCGCGCCAGGGTGGCAACATCACATGAAACGTAAATGATGACAGCCGGCTCCAACCGCAGTAGCTCGGTCATGACTTCTTTGGCACCAGCGCGTGGTGGGTCCAAGATCACGGCATCGAAATCACCGACGACATATTGCGCAGTCACCGTGTGCGCTGCGCCGGTGACAAAATTGCTTGCCCATGGCCAACGGGCTGGGGCCACTACATCGGAAGCGGTGACCACATGGCCAGCTGCAACCAGCGCCCGGGTGAAATTGCCAGCACCTGCAAACAGCTCAAGGACGCGGGCCGGGCCGGCGGCACCGGGCCGCCGTGCTGCGAGCGCTGCAACCACGGCTGCAACCAATGCAGCGTTGCCTGCGCGGCTGGCTTGGGCAAAACCATCCACCGGCACAAAAACCCCAGCGTCAATTTCGATCAACGGTGGGTTGGGCTCGCCAACACGATGCGTTGCCACGGTGCCATCGTGGGCCACCGCAATGGCAATTTCGCCGTCGACCGGGGCACTGGCGCGTACCGCCGCGACCGCCGGGCCGAGCTGGGCGTCGAGTTGCGGACATTGTTCAAACGCCACCACCCGATGCGACGCCATCGCGTAAAAGCCGACGTGACCAGCGACCACATGCAAACGAGCGCGCCGCCGCCAGCCCAAAGCCGGACTTTGCGCCACGACCTCGTCGACTGCGACACCATGCAGCACCCGCCGCAGACCATTGATAACTAACTCGCGTTTGGCTTGGCGTTGGGTGGCCTCGTCAACGTGTAACCATTGACAGCCGCCGCAACCCGCCGTGTAGGCTGGGCAAGGCGGCTCGCGTCGACTTGGCGCCGGCGTGACAATCCGTACGATGCGACCGCGAGCGTACGACGCTTTGCGGTCAACATAGTCGATCTCGACGACATCGCCGGGTGCCGAGCGCGGCACGAATACCACCCGGCCCTGTTCGTCCCGGGCGACGCCATCGCCGCCAGCGGCTAGGGCAGTTACCGTCACGGTGCCTTGTTCAGATGCTTGCGACCGTGTTTTTGCCATGCCAGCCGGTACCATGCGGCAAGGTGACAACGCAACCATTGGCGCTGCTGGGGTTTGACTCTGCCCACCTACCCGCCTAAGGATCGCTACAACGGTATGAACAAAGTCTTCCCTAACGCGCAAGCCGCGCTCCACGACGTGTTCGATGGTGCCACCATTTTAGCCGGCGGATTTGGTCTGTCGGGCAACCCTGAAAACTGCATTGCCGAGTTGGCTCGGCGTGCCACCAAGCAACTGACGATTGTGTCCAACAATTGTGGCACCACCGAAAAAGGCCTCGGCGTTTTATTAGCGCACGGCCAAGTCAAAAAGATGATCTCGTCGTACGTCGGCGAGAATAAAATCTTTGAACAACAATTTTTGTCAGGCCAGCTCGAAGTTGAGCTGTGCCCGCAAGGCACGTTAGCCGAGCGGCTGCGCGCCGGTGGCGCCGGCATTCCAGCATTTTTTACGCCTACCGGCTTCGGCACCAAAATCGCCGAAGGCAAAGAAACCCGGGCAATCAACGGCAAAAACTGCGTGCTGGAACATGCCATCGTCGGCGATTTCGCGATTGTCAAAGCGTGGAAAGGTGACCGCTGGGGCAACTTGGTCTTCCGCAAAACCGCACGCAACTTTAATCCGCTGTGCGCCGTGGCTGGCAAAATCACCATCGTCGAGGTCGAAGAATTGGTCGAACTCGGCGAGCTCGCCCCTGACCAAGTCCACACCCCGTCGATCTACGTGCAACGGATTTTCGTCGGTAGCAACTACGAAAAACCGATCGAACAACGCACGGTGCGACCGCGGCCGACCGATGGCAGCGTGACGCCGACTCACTAATTTTTTCGACTATCCACGCTACGCCGGTAACGCTGGCGCAGCTTGCCCAGGACAAACCTATGACTGCTATGACTCGTGATCAAATTGCTCGCCGCGTCGCTGCTGAATTGCGCGACGGCTATTATGTCAACTTAGGCATCGGCATGCCGACGTTAGTGGCCAACTTTATACCAGCTGGCATGGATGTGGTGTTGCAATCCGAAAACGGCATGCTCGGCATTGGCCCGTTTCCGTTTGCTGGCGACGAAGATCCAGACTTGATTAACGCAGGCAAACAAACCGTCACCGCCATCGCGGGCTCGGCGTTTTTTGATTCAGCCGAATCATTTGCCATGATTCGCGGCGGCCATGTCGATGTCAGTGTGCTTGGCGCCATGGAGGTTTCAGCCACCGGCGACCTCGCCAACTGGACGATTCCAGGCAAAATGATCAAAGGCATGGGCGGTGCGATGGATTTGGTGGCGGGTTCGCGGCGCGTGATCGTCATGATGGACCACAACGCCAAAGACGGTTCGCCTAAGATCCTCGAAGCCTGTAGTCTACCGCTTACCGGTCTGCGTTGCGTGAACACGATCGTGACCGACCTTGCCGTGATCGACGTGACTCCACAAGGCTTGGTGTTACGCGAACGGGCACCCGGCGTCTCGGTTGACACCATTCGCAAAGCCACTGGCGCGCCGTTGGCAGCGGCAGCGGATGTCCCAGAAGTGGCAGTGTCGTGAGCGACAACTCAAGCGACACCCCAAGCCAAAGCGGCAAACCCGCCAAGCCCAGCAAACCCAGCGCGCTGCGCAAGCCAACGTTTAAGACCGACGCGGATATCGAAATCCGTGGCGCCTACCGGCCCGCCGACGCTGGCGCAACTGCAGGGTCGGTAGCACCGGCTATCGGCGAACCGGGCAGTTATCCATTTACCCGTGGCGTACAACCCACGATGTATCGTGGCCAATTCTGGACCATGCGGCAATATGCGGGGTTTGGTTCGGCGAGCGAATCCAACCAACGCTACAAATATTTGCTAGCGCAAGGCGGCAAAGGCTTGTCGGTCGCGTTCGATCTACCGACCCAAATGGGGCGGGACTCAGATCATGCGATGGCGCGCGGCGAAGTGGGCCGGGTTGGTGTGGCGATCGATTCACTCGAAGACATGCGGGTGTTGTTCGATGGCATTCCGCTCGGCGATGTTTCGACCTCGATGACGATCAACGCCACCGCCGCCACGCTGCTGTGTTTGTACGTTGCGGTCGGCGAAGAACAAGGCGTGCCGGCAAGCGCGCTGCGCGGTACGATTCAAAACGATATTCTCAAAGAATATATTGCACGCGGCACCTATATTTATCCACCGACACCGTCGATGCGCATCATCACCGACATCTTCACCTGGTGCAGCAAAGCGGTGCCGCAATGGAATACGGTTTCCATCAGCGGCTATCATATTCGCGAAGCTGGCTCCGATGCAGTGCAAGAAGTTGCCTTCACGTTAGCCGATGGCATTGCGTATGTCGAAGCCGCGAAAACTGCTGGCCTCGATGTCGACGAATTCGCGCCGCGCTTGTCGTTCTTTTTTAACGTGCACAACAACTTCCTTGAAGAAGTGAGCAAGTTCCGCGCCGCACGGCGCATGTGGGCACGCATCATGAAAGAGAAGTTCGGTGCAAAATCGCCGAAGAGCCAGATGATGCGGTTCCACAGCCAGACCGCCGGCGTCACGCTGCAAGCGCAACAACCAATGGTGAACGTTGCGCGGGTCACCATGCAAGCGCTCGCTGCGGTACTAGGTGGCACGCAATCGCTGCACACCAACTCGTTCGATGAAGCGCTCGGTCTACCAACCGAAGATGCCGCGCGCATTGCCTTGCGCACGCAACAAGTGATTGCCAACGAGTCCGGCGTAGCAGATTTCATCGATCCACTTGGTGGCTCGTGGGCGATCGAAGCGCTGACCAACGAAATCGAAAGCCAAGCCCAAGCGTATCTCGACAAGATTGCCGACATGGGCGGCATGCCGCTGGCCATCGAGCAGGGTTTTCCTCAACGCGAAATTGAACGCCGCGCCTATGAGCATCAACGTGCGGTTGAACGCGGGGAACGTGTGGTGGTTGGGCTTAATCAGTTTCAGATCGACGACGAAACCCAGGTTCCGGTCGCCACGATTAATCCAGTCTTGGAACGCGATCAAGTTGCGCGGCTCACGGCGCTGCGGGCGCGCCGCAACCAGGCGGAAACCATCCGCACGTTGGCGAACCTTGACGCTGCGGCCCAGTCCACTGACAACCTGCTGCCAGCGATGCTTGGGGCAGTGAAAGCCTACGCCACTGTCGGTGAAATTGCCGATGTGTTGCGTGTGCGTTTCGGCGAGCATCAACCAACCCGCACCCTGTAGCCTCGACGCTGACGCAGGTACTCGGCGCTCGGACCACGGGAATCGGTGCGGGATCGTCGATTGGGTGGCGTGGTGGCGTGGTGGCTGAGCAGGAACCAGCAGGGTCAGGTGAACGGTCAGCTCACCGCGGCTCCGGGGGGGGCGACTCGGAGGTTGAACGAGTGCGCTGCGGCTGGCCGCGCGGCCGCGGAGGTTGGTGCTCGCGCGTTGCCTGATGCGCCGCCGTCGCGGGTAGATTGCGGGACTTGATAGCGATGGTTGCATTGCGCGCGGTGAGCCATCGGCTTGAGGGTCGTCGGGCGGGCGCCAAACTTGAATTGGCGATAGTTATTGATTTGAATGCCCTGATTGGCATTTGGGGCGTGCGCGGTTGTGCGTCCGAGTTTCGGACTTCAACATTTTTTTGCAAAAACTGGAATACTATTTTCGATTTAGGTTGACGTGATTTTTCGGCCAAGAATATTCATGTCAACTATCAGCGCACAAAAGGCTAGTGCAACGCCGTCATGTTCGCGGCACGCACCGATAGTCGACGCCGGTGAATTTCTTGCGTCACACCGATGCTTTGCAGCGCAGCGAGCCAACCACAGGGTCGAAAAAGCAGATGGTAGCAGGTTCATATGGAACATGGTGCAGAGGTGAAGGCAGCCATCAGCGTCGATGCGCTGGGTGATTAAATCGCTGAAATATCGACGCTGCGATGCATCGGTTGTTAACATCGATTCGTGAATTCGACATTGCCTCGGGCTGGCATGTGCACGGCGCATTGTCGTGTGCACATTGGTTGGCGTGGCGGGTGGGCTGGGATTTGCGTACGGCACGCGAGCGGGTGCGGGTTGCACGCAAGCTGGCGGAACTGCCGCTGGTCGACGAGCAATTGCGAATTGGCGCGATATCGTATTCGCAAGCCAGGGCGATTACGCGGGTGGCGACGGCTGCAAAGGAGGAACTCTGGGCCGCATACGCCAAACGCATGCCAGCGTCGCAGCTGGAAACCTTGTGCCGTTCGTACAAAAGCGTGCAGGCATATGATCAAGCGCACGGCGCAGAAGCTGGAGCGATGGCGGCGGCACAAGTTGCAACGCAGCGTACGGTGGCGCGGCGAAGTCTCGACAACGGCATGGTGAAGTTTGAAGTGGTACTGCCCAGCGATGAAGCGGCGATCGTTTGGACTGCGCTCAATGCGGCAATTGACACATCGAGCGCGGAACCGACTCCCGCTAAACCGACGCCCGCCGAGCGGACTCCCGCAGAACATTCGCCCGATTCACTGCCGACTGCAAAAGCACCAACGGCTGCCGACCGTGGCCGGCAGCGCGCCGATGCGTTGATGGACATGGTCCAGGATCGCTTGCGCGGAAACCGACCCAAGCGCACTCCGGTCGAAATCATCATCACCGCGCCGCATGCCAGCCTTAACGGTTCCTCGGAACCGGCGGATCTCGCCATGATGGCCGATGGCGAAATCATTGCCGCCTCTACGGCGCGCCGCTTGTGCTGCGACGCTGGCCTAGTGGTTGCCACCGTTGACGCGCAAGGCGTGCCGCTGTCGGTCGGCCGCAAAACCCGCACGATTCTAGCCGCAATCAAGCGTGCACTGTTGCTGCGCGACCGCACCTGCCGTTACCCAGGTTGCACGCATAGCCGCTACGTCGACGGCCATCATATCGAGCACTGGGCCAACGGCGGCGCAACGGCGTTGGCGAATGTCATGCTGTTATGTAGTGCCCACCATACGCTGCTCCACGAACGCGGCTGTCGAGTCGAAGCCAATGCCCATGGCTGGAATTTTTTCGACCATCGCACCCGGATCATCGAGGCGCAACCAGCCCGCCCAACATCAACCGACGTTGGCGCGCGACGTGGCCTTGCGGCGTTACGCGATGGCCATGCGGCGCTCGCCATGACGGCCAACAGCAACGCATCAAAATGGACCGGCGGCCTGATCGACTACGCGAGGTGCATCGACTATTTGGTGTGAGGTGCGGCGGTCGAACAAGCGGGCAAAACCAGGGCCTCAAGCGTTGGCAAACCTGCGGAATGATCATCGAAAATGTGACGAATGCTCAGCCGGGAACGGGCCCTGGCTATGCCCGTTGCCGCAGGACTTCGTACAACGTCATCGCGGCAGCGACGGAAATATTGTACGAGCCAACGCCAGCATTGGCCATCGGGATGACACCGTGAAAATCGCAATGCTCGGCGGTGAGTTGCCGAACACCGGAACCTTCGGCGCCCATCACGATACACATCGGGCCTTTGCAATCCAGGCTGGCAATCGGCTTGGACACTGGGCTGGCGTGCACCGCCATGGTCCACACGCCGTGCTTTTTTAGCGCTTCGAGTGCACGAACCAAATTGCCAACCTTGACGATAGGCAACAGTTCGCTTGCACCTGCCGAGGCTTTGGCGGTGACGCCGGTAACCGAGGCTGCGCGATGCTCAGGAATAATGACGCCGTGGGCGCCAACTAAATACGCAGTACGAATAACAGCTCCGAGATTACGCGGATCTTCAACGCCATCAAGTGCAACCCACAACGCCGGCCGGCCGGTTGCCGCGATGGAAGCGCTAACATCATCGAGGTCAGCGTATTCAAACGCACCCAAAATCGCAACCACGCCTTGATGGCGCGCATCTTCACCAGCAAGCGAATCAAGTTCTTCGCGGGTCGCAACACCAACAGAGACGCGCGCAGCCTGCGCTTGTTCGGCGAGCTTCACAACCACGTCAGTGGCCGATGAAACACTGCGGCGTTCATCGACCAGCAACCGCACGATTCGATGGGGCCGATGCGTCACCAATTCGCGGATCGGCCCTACCCCGTAAATAACTCGGGCCGCCCGGTCAGCATCGGGCGCTGCGCCGGTTTCATCATCACGGCGTGCGCCAGCACCACGGTCGTCGCGGCGTGGCCGGTCGTTGCGTCCGGAACCCGACGCAGCCGCTCGACCACGATCATCACGACGTGGACCGCCACCGGCCGGTGCAAAACGCGCGCGATCATCGCGTTGCGGTGCGGCGCCCCGGGTATCGCGAGCATCGCGGGCATCACGGGTTGGGCGGCGCCCACCAGCACTGGCGCCAGCTGGCGCAGCGGCGCCACCACGGGCACTCGACTTTTTGGCGCCACGATTTTTGTTACGTTCCATGGGGCATCTCGTACCAGATCCGCCACACTACCGTCAGCGCTGGCGCCGTGTCAATCAGGGCGTATTGTCCGCATTTCGGCCACAATCGCACGCGCCGCCGCTGCCGGATCGGCGGCATCGCGCAGGGGGCGGCCCACCACAATGAGATCCGCGCCGGCCGCCATCGCCGCACCGGGCGTCATCACCCGCTGCTGATCACCAGCATCGACACCGACCGGACGAATGCCTGGGGTAACCAACAGAAAATCCGCAGGCACCAAGCCACGCAACATCGCCACTTCATGCGCCGATGCCACGATACCATCGCAGCCAGTCGCCACGGCAAGCATGGCGCGCGCGCGCACCACCTCGGCGATCGAGCTGCCACCGGTGCCCGATTCAACCAAATCCTGCTCACTCATCGAGGTCAACACGGTGACCGCCAAGATCCGCATCGGTGGCCGCCCCGGCGCTGCACCACGACGCGCCGCTTGCACTGCCCCACGCAACATCGCCGCGCTCGACGCATGGACGGTACACAGTTCGACGCCAAGGGCTGCGAGTTGGGCAGTTGTGCGCGCGACGGTTTCGGGAATGTCGTGCAGTTTAAGATCCAACATCACACGCAACCGTGCCGCAATCAACCGCTGCACCAGCGCTGGGCCAAATCCACAAAACAATTCGAGCCCAAGCTTGACGAAACTCGGCACTGTACCCAGCGCGGCAATCAAGGCATCAGCCTGGGCCTCAGTTGCAACATCGAGGGCCGCGATCAACCGGTTGCCTGGATCGAACAACGAATCACCTTCGCTCATGGCATCACCACCACTCGCAACGCAGCCTCCGAACCAACTACGGTATAAACCACACCATCGTCGCTGCGGCGGTGATCCGCATCAAAACGAATTTCGCCGGTCAGGCCTTTGACGCTGCCGCGAGCCATCGCTTCGGCAACGGTGGTGCGCGAAACGCGACCGGCCCCAGCGCCGACGATCGCCGCAACCGCATCGTACACATACGCTTCAAACGCCGTCGGTGGCCGGCCGTGGGCAGCCGCAAATCCAGTGTCAAACGCTTTGGCTTTTGCGTCATCCGTGCCAGCAAAATATCCCGGTGCAAACAGCCCGCCCTCACAATGTCGACCCACATTCACCAGAAAATTAGGCCCCATGCCTTCGGCCGTCGACAGCAACACGATGGCGCGACCTCCGATGACTTTGCTCGTGCCAATTGGGCGGGCCATCAACCCGGCCGCTGCCAGCGCCGGTGCAATGAGTTCTAAGCGATCAGCTTGCTCAGGGATAAACACGGCTTGCCAACTGCCCGACAACTTACCCGCAGCGCTCGAAAACGATTTGGTGTCTGCAGCGTAATCAACCCGCGTGATAACGTGAGCACCTAGATTGGTAATTTCTTCAGTGAACGCAGCGGCAACGGCTTTGCCGTACCCGTTGGTAGGTGCCAACACCGCAAACCGCGATAACCCTTTGGCGTAGGCTTTGCGCGCCAGTTGTCGGGCCCTCGCTTCGGCCGAATGCATGATATGAAAAATGTAGGTACCGGTAGTACGCTCGTCGGCGCGCGGTGACAAGGTGACCAGCGGCAAGCCAAGTTTTTCGGCGCGCCCAGCCGCAGCGTCAACCGCAGCTGCGTCGAGCGGTCCAATCGCTGCGATGGAAATACCTTGGGCCACAATTTCAACCGCCGCCATGGCGGTGGCGGCATCACTTTGCCCTTGCACATCAATTACTGCGATGCCGTCACCACCGCCGGCGCCAGAGACTTGGGCCAAGGCCGCTATCATGGAATCAGCGACCCGCTGCTGCTTGCTGCCGCGTGGCACCAAGGCGGAAACCCGACGAGGATCCGCTGCTGCATCGGCGGTGGGTGCCGTGGCTGCAGCCTGCGCATCAAGCGGAATCTGCCATTCGGCGGCGGCGGCTGTCACGCCTGCCAGCGTGGCCGCAGCGGCTTGCGCTAGGCCGCGTGCAGCCTGTTCAGTTGCAACCCGACGCGCCACCACCACGCCACTGGGCTTCGCATTACGCACCGCTTCACGCTGCCAAGCGTCATTCACCGATGTTGCACTAAGCTCAGCGACGATGGCTTGCATTTGTTGCACAGCCCAAACTTTTTCCGCTGCGGTTGCGCTGCGCACATATTGATCCCACGCTGCCAAGGCGTCGATCGGCGCCGTGCGCGCCTGCGCTAAGCCCAGGGCAGCCCAGTACTCGGCGCGAGCTTCCACAAACTCACGCTCCGCTTGGGCATTGCCGCCGCTGGTTAGGGTACGCATCGTGGCAGCTTGCGGGCCAAGCAACGCCAACGCGCCTTTGCTATCGCCGCCACGTGCCTTCGCGACGCCCCGATACAGCTTAATCCGCGCCGCCAACGTAGGCGGCAATTCGCGTTGAGGCACTTCGGCTAAAGCTTGTTCAGCATTTGCGAAGTCGCCTTTTTTGACCAGCGAAATACCCCGATACAACCCCACCCACGGCGCAATTGGATCATCGGGAAAATCTTCACGCAATTGATCGAACGCTTCGGCTTGCGACCCATCACGCAAAAACGCGGTGCGCGCTTCGATAAACCGACTGCGCGCTGCAGCGTCACCCGACCGCGGCACTTCGGCAACCAACACGTGGCGCTTGGTCGCGGGACAACCCGTGACCAGCATTATCACCGCGAGCCCGCAGGCCGTCGTCCAGCGCGTAATCCAGTTCATGGGTTGGGTTTTATCACTTTCTAGTTCACTGCGCGGCGCAACAATCACCGGCAAAGATCTATTCCACCGACCCACGGTCCTGCGCCGCCGCTGCCACAGCGATCTTTGGTCGAAGCCTGCTGATTTTCCGCAGCAGCTAGCATATACCGCCGCCATGCCCCCTCGAACTGGCCGCACCGAACGATTCGACCGCGATCTTCAAGCTGCGTTTGAAGCTCTCGACAACCATGATTTTGACGCTGCCGAAAGCGCGCTGGAACGCTGCCGACGCATCGACCGCAACCACCCCGATGTATTGGCGATCGATGCAACGCTATCCGCCATCGACGGTGATTATGAACGGGCGTTAGAACTGTGGGAGAAACTCATCGAACAACGCAGCGATGACCCGCAACCGCGGATCGCAGCGGCAACGTTGGCGCTCGACGAAATGTTTGATCCCGACCGCGCGCTCACCTTAGTGGGCCCAGCGTTCGAACACATCGAAGAAGAAGGCGACCTGGTTGCTGCGGTTAGCGTAAAAACCGGCGCGCACCTGATGCTGGCAAGCATTGCCAAAGATGAAGACGACCAAGCTCGCAGCGATAAACAACGCGAATTTGCACGTGAAGCCCTCAGTGAACTCGCAACATCCGTAATCGAAGATCCTGACCAACTCGTCGAATTGACGTTTTTGGCTATCGATGCCGGCGACGATAAAGCAGCCGTGGCCTGGATTGCCAAACTTGAAGCCGACGACGAAACCCGCAGCGATGGCCTGTTGGCACGCGCTCGCATGTGCGAACGCAATGGCGATGAACCTGGCAAGCTCAAAGCCTGGCAAGAAGTGCGCGTACTCGATCTGCAAATGGAAGAGCCCGAAGTTGCGATCGCAGTACAAGAAGCTGAACGCATCGTGAAAGAAGCCCTCGGCGTGCTCCCGGCGCGGGCCCGGGCCGTCGCCGACGCCGCGACGATTCAGATCCACACCGTGCCAAGCGAGCAGCAAGTTAACGACGGCATTGACCCGCGCTGCTTGGTGCGATTTTCGGGCGACGGCAAACTAACAATCGATGTTTTTAAACTCAATTTGGAACGTTTATCGTCGGATGCCGATCATTTCTTCGACGAGTTACACGTCAATACGGTACAAGAAGCCGCCGAATACTTCGAACTTGAACAAGACGAACTCGAAGCGCCCGACCTCACGTAACCCGAGTCGTCGCAGGCACACTCGCCGCTTACTGCAACACCAGCGTCACAAACGTCAGTTTGCCAGCAACCAGTGGCACCGCGCCCGCGCCGACCACCACACCGCTACTGCCGACGACAACTTGATCCTGCGTTGGATCCAAATTGGCAAACAGCACTTCGCTGCCAGCAGCGGTCGCGCTCCAGGTCTCGCCATTGAGGCCCCGAGGCGATGCTACGCGGTCGATCGTTACGGCGCGCGGCGTACCAATGGTTTGCACCAATAGCTGCGCCTTGCTGACGTCGTAACCGCCAGCGATATTCTGCTCGGTATAGAAGCTCATTGCCCGTGCATTGGTGAAGCTGCGCGTCGATACACTGCCGGCAATATCAAGCACCGCTTGGTCGGCGATCAACAGCGCATCAACGTAGCCGGCCGCACTAACGCCAGGCGCATCAACGGACAGGCGAGTGCGCGCCGTGGTCACGATGCACAGTTCAAAGCGGCCATTGGGGCTAGTCTTGTCAGTGCGCGTCGGGGCGCCATCGACCGTGAACGAGGCATCGAAGATGCCCTTAAAGTTCACCGTGGTAGAATCCCAATCAACGAAGTCGCCGGTTAGAAACGTCTCCGCGCCGCAAGGCCCGGCATCGACGAGCGCATCGCGCCGCGCATCCACCGGCCCATCGATCACGGCATCCGGCATCGCGGGGTCACTTGGGCAACCTGCGAGGATCGTTGCCAGTAGCACCCCCAGCAAAGCATCTCGCATGGTGACCCGACGCGACACTGCGAACAAAACCTTCGACATAGCCGCAACCTAGCAAATTTCCCGCCATTGCGGCTATGACATACACCACAGCCACGGTACCGGCGCGCCGGATCGCAACTCGCCAAAATAGCCATTCACCGCGCTGACCCAGGCGTGGCGCGATTGCCGTTAGGCACAAGCGGCGGTAAGCTCCGGCGACTTGTCACGTTCGCTGTCATATGTCACGTCGATCTTATTGCTAGCCACCGGCGCCCCTGTTGCGGTGGCATCGCCGCGCTCGGATCCCACCGTCGGGGTTGCGGTCTTCACCGGCGCAGCCACCGCGCATCCAACCGGTATCAGTATCAATCCTGCGACGATTGGCCTGGGCAATGGCACAACCGCATATCTCGGTGCCACGGTCGCACTCGACCAGGTGGGTGCCAATACACCCGCCAACAATAGCGACCAAGGTGGCGACGTTAGCGTGCTCTCAGCATCGCCAGGGCTCGACGTTTCGATCAACTCGCACGTCGGCGAAAATTTGGCGATTGGGTTTCGCGCCGCATCAGGGCCGGCCGAGACATTTTTTGCGCCACGCAACAATGCGATGCGTTTTGCATCGCTAGGCGGACGGCAGCGCGATTACCAATTTTCCCTCGCTGGCTCGTACCGCATTGGCCAGCGCACGTACATTGGTGTGAGTGGTGCATTGGGCTACACTGATCTCCGCCTAAAATTTTCTCGTGATACCGCGCTCGACGATCCGTCGCTGATGTGTGGTGCAACGCTGTGTGGCATCGGGAATCCTTTGGCAGCGCAAGATTTTGATCTTCGACTCGACAGTAAAATCTTAGAGAGCTCGGTGTTTTCATTAGGCGTGGTGGTAAAAATTACTCCGACGATGTTTATCGGCGCGGCCTACCATCCGCCGCCAGGCTTTGGTATCGCCTCGAACTTTGCTGGCGAGCTGCGAATTAAACAACCGAGCCTTATCGGCGGCGAAGTCATCAACGGCTCAGCTGAACTCTCCACCTCGTTGCCCGCCAGCATCGATGCTGAATTGCGCTCAGCCATCAATTCGCATTTGGAAGCTCATGTCGGCGGACGTTGGCAAGACTTGTCGCGCCTGGAGGCTTTTGACATTCGCCCGTATGGAGCGGCGCTCGCCAGCGCCAATGTGCCGCAATGGGTCCAACGGCCACGTGGTTTTGACGATGCGGTCGCGCTGTGGGCCGGCGTCGAAGAAATCGATCGCGGCGCGCCATTGCGTTTTGGTGGTCGCGTTGGTTTTGAAACCTCGTCAATTGCGCCCGCACGCACTACCGTAACCACGATTGCTGGCGCGTCACTTACCGCACAACTCGGAGCGCAATGGCGGGTTGCACCAGGTTGGTCGCTCGCCGCGCACTACGGATTCAACTACTTCTTGTCGCGCACGGTTGCCGCGGAATCCTCCGCCTACCAACCAAGCGATGCGTTGGCGTGCATCGCCGCGGACTACGATTACACGCTGGCCGCTTGTGAGCGAACCCGTCAGGGCTATACCCAATTCGCATCCGCAGGAACCTACACCCGACTGCAACACACATTGCGACTGGGCTTTCGATATGACTACTAACACCGGTAGCGGCTTGACCAACCGGCCCTTGCGCATTGGCGTGCTCGGTGCCACCGGTGTTATCGGCCGCCGCATTTGCGAAGTACTTGATCGCATTATTGCTGCGACCGGGGCGCCGATTTCATTGACGTTAATGGGTCGCGATCAGGCTCGGCTGCTGCGTGCATCATCCTTGCTTAGCAACGCGCCGTGTGAAGTGGTTGCGGATCTTCGGGATCCTCGCGCCCTTGAACTTGCACTAGCGCCGTTGAGTTTGGTGATCAATGCGGCTGGACCCTATGCTGACACCGGCGTGACGGTCGCGCGCGCCGCCATTGCCGCCGGAATTCACTACGTCGATGTTGCCAGCGAGCAACAACACGTGCGCCAGGTCGTCGAGCGCCTTGACGCGCCGGCCCGTCGAGCTAACGTGACGATTGTACCCAGTGCAGGATTGACGTGCGCGCTGACCGATTGGGCCTGCGATATGCTGCAAGCCAACCTGGCCCGCGATAGTAGCCAAGCAATTCTCGACGAAGTGACCACAACCTATGTCTACGACAATTGGCATATGTCGGCGGGCAGTCAACGCGCGCTGTTTGGATCATTGGGGATGGCCGCAGCACGCTGGCACCGCGATCGTTGGTTGCCAACTCGATTCGGCGAACGTGCGATTACCTGCGTGCTCGGAGCTGAGTTTGGCGGACAACGCACCGCGGTCTGGCACCCTTCCCCGGATATCATTTTATTGTCGCGGCGAATCCAAGCCCTCGCGATCGATGCCTACGTATCGCCCAATCGTTCGAACAACCTAGCCACCGTATTGCGCGGTGCCGGCCTCGCGATGTCATTGTTGCCGATGAAGAGCTTGGCCAGCGTGCTGGGACCGTTCGTCCCGGATGATTCGGATTTCTCGCAAGGCCGGTTTGCCGTGATTACGCAGCTGCGCGCCGGCCCAATTATGCGCCGCATGATCACCACCGGCCAGGATATTTACCAGACCTCGGCGATCCTCGCAGCGCGCGTGGCTTTGCGCGTGTTAAGCCACGGAGCCCCGCCCGGCGTGCAATCGGTAGCGCAATTTTGGCCAGCCCACGACGCGCTAGCAACGTTGCAAGAACCATGTGGGCTGCATTTTGAACCAGGCCTTGCCTAGCACGCCGTGCCAGGCTTTACGTTTGGGCGTGGCTTGCCTTAGCGATTTGTAATTAGCAGCTCCCTGCCCCGATTTGGTTCGACTACCAGTTTTCTTGCTATGCTCTCCAGCAACGATGGCTTGGCAACTCGATACCGAATTTACCGTTGGCGGCGGCAGCCCTGTGCGTCGCTATCGATTCGACAATGGCCTCGTTGTGTTGGCTGCGCAAAATCGCAGTGCGCCGATCGTCGCAGTGCAAACCTGGTTTCGAGTTGGTTCACGCAACGAAGCCCCAGGCGCCACCGGCCTAGCCCATCTTTTTGAGCACCTCATGTTCGGTGCGACCCAAACCCGCCCGGCCGGGGAGTTCGATCGCGTCGTCGAACGTACTGGCGGCGAATCCAATGCAGCGACGTGGGTCGACTGGACGTACTATCGCCTCACAGTGCCCGCGCGCGACCTGGCCTTGGCGCTCGATCTCGAGCACGAGCGCATGGATTGCCTCGCACTCGATCCGGCCGCGGTCGAGGCCGAGCGCGACGTGGTCACCAATGAACGCCGTGAACGTGTCGAAGACGATGTGGATGGCTGGCTCGACGAGCAGCTGATGGCATTGGCCTTCACCGAACATCCTTATCGCTGGCCAACGATTGGGTGGATGAGCGACATTCGCGCGGTATCACTCGACACCATTCGGGAGTTCTATCGCACGTGGTATGCCCCCAACAATGCGATTCTCGTCGTAGTTGGTGACTTTGCCGACGACGAATTGTTGGCGCTAGTTGCCGCACGCCAAGGGAGCTTACTGGCTGCATCGACGCCGTTAGCGCTGCGCCCCACCGAGCCCGTGCAAACCGAAGCGCGCATGACCCGCGCAGCTAAGCCAATCGCAACTCACCGAATTCTGATCGGCTACAAAGCGCCTTCGCAACATGATCCGCAGTGGGCGCATCTGGAAATTCTTGCCACATTGCTGGCCGGTTGCCCCTCAGCACGGCTGCATCGGCGCCTGGTGATTGATACTGAAATCGCCTCGTCGGTCGACGCCCAGCTCACGCCGTTTGCTGAACCCTCGCTGTTTCGCATTTCGATTACATGCGCGCGCGGCCACGACGCCGATGAAGTGCTGCGGGTCGTCGACGAAGAGCTTGCACGCCTGATCAATGAACCCTGCAGCGAGCAGGAACTACAAAAAGCCAAACACCTCGCTGAGACTGACTTCTGGTCGGGCATCGCGGATATTGATGGCAAAGCCGAAGCGCTTGGCCACCACGAAACCGCACTGGGCGATTTTCGCAGTGTTGCCTTGCTGGCCACACGGTTGGCCGAAGCCACCCCCGCCGACATTCACCGCGCGGCGCAACAGTATTTTGTCCCGACCAGTCGTTCATTGGTAATCGCCGACCCTGATGGCGATGAGGATGGCGATGACGACGAAGTTGATAACGACAACGAACCTACTCACGAGGCCGATGCCGACCCGCTTGCGACACGTGAAGTTGTGGTCACGCCGACACCGCAAGCCGTGACAACATGACTAATATTTTTGTCGAAGCGGCGCACGACGCGCCATTGGTATGGTTTGACATCACCATGTACGGTGGTGCCGCGTTTGATCCGGTCGGCATCGAAGGGCTGCATCGGCATGCCGCACTTTGGGCCCGCCGCGGTGCCGGCAGTCGCAATCGGCAAACGCTCGACGAATATCTCGATCAGCTTGGAGCATCGTTAGAGCTTGGCGTGGGCCGCGATTCGGTGACCATCAACTCCGGTG
>JAGPDK010000337.1 GCA_018057605.1 Kofleriaceae bacterium
CGCCTGGCCACATTGCAAGCAAGCGCCTAAAAGATTAACCGTCGCTCCGAAAACAAAAACGAGGCCACCGACGGGCCTCGAATTATTGCTTCATTGAATTTGTGCCCGGAGCCGGACTCGAACGCAAAAGCACTCACCGTTGGAGAATCGCTGTTTTCCGACTCTGCAAAGCAACCCGATACCCCCACCGATACCCCCAAACCAAATCAGTCACGCGGTTCGGTGTCCCGATCTTCCGCTTGTCATTGTCCGAATACCGGACGCTATCGCACCGTAGCGGAATTGACAACCTAGCGCAGATTTTCCACGTGCCTGGCTCAACGTGTTGCACCGCACAACCCCGCCAAGACCGGGATTTTGCGGGTGTTGGCGAACGTTGGCGGAATCCCCTGGCATCATTGTAACCTATAGGATACAGTCGTGGTGTGAAGGTTGAAAAGACCGAGCAGTACCAGCGTTGGTTAGACGGTCTCAAAGATCGAGAAGGACGCGCACGCATCTTGGTGCGCGTCGACCGGCTCATTCACGGTAACGCTGGCGATTGCCGCAACCTCACGCACGGCGTATCTGAATTGCGGATCAAGGTTGGCCCGGGGTACCGAGTCTATTTCACCAAATCTGGCAACCGATTCATTTTATTGCTGGCCGGTGGCGACAAATCAACCCAACAAAAAGACATCGCTATGGCCATCACGCTGGCCAGCAACTACGAACCCGACGAGGACGAAACATGAAAACCACAAGCAAAACCAAGGTAGTTGCCGCAGCAAAGAAGCCCACGCGCACTGCTCGCACCAAGACGAGTGCGTATGACGTCGCCGAACATTTGCGCACGCCCAAAGAGATTGCGGCCTACTTGGCGGCTTGGCTGCAAGACGCGCCAGATGACACCGCAGGCATTGCCCGCGCACTCGGCGATATCGCCAGAGCTAAGGGCATGTCGAGTGTCGCCAAGTCGGCCGGCCTATCACGCGAAAGTCTTTACAAAGCCCTTAGCAGCGACGGCAATCCTAGCTTTGCAACGGTGCTTAAAGTTGTGCGCGCGCTCGGTGTCAGGTTGCAGGTCGAAGCCGCGTAGCTGTCGGCCGTAAGCCTCACCCGACGCCGCGTTCGCCTGCCCTGCCGATCGCGACACTGCGTTCACCAGGCACTTTCGTAATACCGCTATCTGCAAATCAACCGCTACGTTAGCTTCAGCGACGATAGTTTCAACCCTGTAAGACTTTAGTGCACTACATGGACCGCCAAGCCTTCGGCACCTCTCGCTCCGCTCCGAAAACAAAAACGAGGCCACCGATGGGCCTCGAATTATTGCTTCATTGAATTTGTGCCCGGAGCCGGACTCGAACCGGCAAACCCGAAGGCGGGGGCTTTTGAGACCCCTGTGTCTACCATTTCACCATCCGGGCAGGATGGGCACAGCAGGTGGCCAATGAAGAACCACCACTGCGCGCAAGTTGCGAACTATTTAGGTGCGCAAGGGTTAGCAGGTGCACATGGGTTGGCAGGTGCACATGGGTTGGCAGGGGTGGCCGAACCGTAGGTGCCGCCACCACATGGGTTGGCAACTGGTGCGGTTGGGGCAGCGGCTGGTTTAGCCTTGCTGCCACAAGCAACGGTCATCGAAGCGAGGAGGAAACCAACAGCGATCATCTTTTTCATATTCATATCCTTGTTACGTTGTTACCGGTTACTTGCCGTGGTCCGGCATGCCGGTGCCCAACAGCGGGAGCCAATTATAAGAACTCTTACGTGAATTATTCGATTTGTGCGAGGGCCTCTTCCAACTCTCGCTTGGCGTGAAGATCCCCTTTACGGGCAGCGGCGTCAATACCTCGACGAAACAACTCTTTCGCTTCGGTAGTTTTTCCTTGCTCGACCATGCTGCCTGCTGCCATAAGGTACGTCGGAACGTAGTCGGGAAATAACTCCAACAGCGTCGAGAACTCGACCCAGGCAGCATCCCAATCGCCGCGGCCTTTTAGCTCCATCGCCAAGCCGTACCGCGGGAATGGATCCTGCGGCGACTTAGCAATAAATGAGCGAAAAACGGTTACGCGATCCATAACGAGCCGACATTTCGGCGGGCGGAGAGTATCGGCAACCAGGCTCATCGCGCTAGTGCCCAAGGTCACAAATTGACCGCACTTGGCCCGAGCCTTTGCAGCACGCCCTTCCCCGAGTAAGCTGGCGCACCAGCATGACCGCACCGCCACAACCGCAACGCGCCAGCCGCTTTATCGGCATTGACCTCGGCGGTGGTCGCGGCAAAACCACAGCATTGTGCGAATTAACGGTGGGCCCCGATGGCGGTGCCAATGTCACGGCGCTCAATCATCGCGCTGGCGCCGAGCCGTTACACGATGACGCTTTATGGGCCGCGCTTAACCAAGCCGACCCCGCAACCACCGTGATTGCAATCGCGGCACCGTTAACACAAACCGCGTGTGAACGCTGCCCGCGGCCAAGCTGCCCTGGCGCCAACGATTGCGAAGAACCCTCCGTGGTGTGGATGCGCACCCACGGCGGCCATATGTTGCATGGCCCAAGCCGAGTGCGGCCGTTGCCATACTTGCATCGAGTGACCGAGTTGGTGGCGGTGTATCAAACCCAGCTATTATCGCCGAGTTCATTATCGGGTGCAGGCGGCTCGATTCGCGGTCGCGCGCTACAAGTGCGGCGGCGCTTGGCCGGTCGCGGTTTTGTACTCAATGAATCGCTGATTGAAGTTTCGCCCATGGCCACGGTGGCGGCACTATGTGGGCCGGCCGATGCGCGCGGCTATAAGCGCGACGCTGATCCGTGGCGCACGCGCGCGTTAGTGTTGGCGCGGTTTGCAGCGTTGCGCTTTGCACCGTCGAGCCGGTTTGCGCGCGAAGAAGTGTTGCAAAGCGATCACCGCTTTGACGCGCTGATCTGCGCCTACACGGCCTACTTGCGACAGCATCAGGGATGGCGCATTCCAGCGCCATTCGCCGCGTTTGCCGACGACGATGGCTGGTTGTGGACTCCGCCGGTCGAACCTCGCAAATAACCTGCAGCACGACGAGCCAACTCGATGGGCCAAGGCTCAATCAGCGTCGGCGCCCGGCTTGGTCAGATAAAACGTTGGGTTGCCCGCATCAAAATTACCGTCGATGGCAAACGTAATGGTGGTGCCATCACAATCCAAATCACCAACCGCGGTGACCTTATAGCTAGTTGCGGTGCCGGTGTACTGGTACTGAAAGTAGTGCGGCTCTTCCATCGCAAAGTCGAGTTCGCGCCAGATCGGATCTTGCCACGCCGTAGGATCGGCGGCGCATTGATGTTTGCCACCTACATTTTGTTCACAACACGACACCGCGGGTGAAAGCAGCGTCGCACCAACCACATAAACACCTGCAGCGGTTGCAAGCGCTTGGCTGCGCCGCACCACGCGCCGCATCATCAACTCGGCTTCGATGCGCTGCGACGATTCTTTGTAGGCGGTGAAAGCCTCGGGCGCCCCACCCTGGCTACCCTGGCTGCCCCGGCCGCTTGCCGACGGCGTTGCGTTATTGCATCCACCGCGTGTTGCCAGCACAGCGAACGCACCAATTGCGACCATTAAATTGTTACGTTGTTTCATACTTATGGCTCGGCCGCTGGCTCTGGCGCCGGTACGAGTGTCGGCGCATCAACCGTCGCTGCCGCCGCGCCACGACTCAAGTCGCGATATCGCACAAACGCCGGAACTGCGATCGCGGCTAGCGCCCCGACGGCCGCAACCGGCACCATCAGGCCGACTGGGCCAGCGGCATAGTCACTCGCAAAATCGGAACTTGGATATTTTTTAGCAAGTGCAACGAACGCAGTGCTATCAAGCTGCCCGTTCGCCATCGTAGCTAAGGCTTTTTGCAGCTCGGCAACGACAGCAGGTGGATTGGAAAATATCGTTCGCAAGCCAACGACAAACCGGGTTGATTCGGGCCGCGCATCAATGCCCACGCCCATTTCGCTGATCACCGCGAACAACCGCACCGCCATGGCAATTTGCGCTGGCGTCAGCTCGCCCATTGGCAGATTTTTGAACGACGCCACGGCGCCATCGATACCGAAGCCGCGGCCCCACATCGCGGCGTGCCAACTGCCGTCAGCGAGTTCGGTGCCCAGTGCGGAGCGTGGCAATGCAAGACAGCGGCCCTCACCGAATTTGTCTCGTGCAACGCGGACCTGGTTGTCTTGCACCCATGCTTGCAAGGTAGCGCCAACACTGGGCACGGCAATGTTACAAATTCCGTCGTCAGCAGTCAGGGTCACGATGGGATTGCTTGGCACAGCATCGCACTTTCCAATCGCCGCGGTGGCCACGGCGGCACTGGTCAGCATCAGCCGCGCATCGACGTCGAGACGACCAGCCGGCATCACCGCCGTGAACCGGCCATCAACCCCCGCGCTTGCAACCTTATCGGCATTGCCACCGGGCACGGCTTTGAGCAAAGGCATGATATCGGCCAAGATAAAGCCCGCAGCACAACTGGTATCAAGCGAGATTTTGCGGTCGGCCACAAGCGGGTTAGCACCGCGTGGCACCACACCACGAATGAGCACTTGGCCGCCGCCGAGCTGCAGCGTCAAGGCACCCGTGCCCTTGAGGCCGAGTTCATTCGGTGGTGCCAGGTCAAAATCGACAACAACTTCAAGATCGCCCCGGCTGCCGACCTTGTCAACGCGGCCCACCAGCGACCCCGAGCCCAGCTGATCAAGCAACAGCAACGACGAAGCGCAGACATAAAACCCTTTGCGCGGCGCGCACTGTAACGCCGCAATCACGTCCACGCCGTTTTGCAAATCACTAGCCCGCTGGCCTTTGGCGGCTGCTACGAATTTATCGCGGTCGACCACCGGCAACACCAACACCATTTGTTCTTTACCAAAAAATGCAGCCGCGGCACCTGGTGCAAGTCCTGCATCAGTCAGCGTGCCCATAGGGTTGCCCGTAATTTCCTGCATCGCTTGGCCATACATGGCGGTGAATTTTTCACCTAGCGCCGGAACCTGGCTGATTTGCGCTCGAAAAGTTTCAAAGGTTTGCACCGCCGTAGCGGCCCCACGGCCCGTGAGCACTGCGCCAACAAACGTGCCGTTGGGTGCCAACGCCCAAAGTTTGTCGGCTTGGGCACCGTCGATCGCGGCCAACGCTGGCGCCGCCGTCGCGCCGTTGAGCATGCGCTGGTCGGTTGGTTTTGATTTTTTGCAGGCAGCAACTCCGACTATGGCGACCACCGCCAACCCGAGAAGCTTCGTCCTCGCTACCCGGCCACGTCGCATTGCGTTTCGCATGCCAGGTGGTAACCGATTCGCGCTGCAAATGCACGCCGGTCGAATACGCGCTGCAAAAATTACCCACGCATATAACAAGACGCCATAATCGATTGTCGCGCTTCCTGCTCTAGCATCCATTGCGCTCGGCGCAGCTCATAGACGTAGTCACGAATCAGGCGCAAATCGCGTTGCGCTGCCGCGACAATGCGAAAACCGGTGCGCCGGATAAGCCCCAGCGGACCGCCCGCGGCAGAATCCACCGGCGCTGCCACGACCTGATCATAACAGGCGTCGGCCCGAGCCCACATCACTTCGTCGATGCCAGGCACTTCAAATTCTAGCTGCACTTCGCGCGGGGTCGCGCCGCCGAGAAAAGGCCGCTCCAACTTAGCGCCTTCCGACGACAAATCAACCACAATGCCATTGCGTTCGCGCCCACCCACGAGTTCCCAACACAACGCGCTTAGCTCCAACCGCGGCGTAATGCGGCGCACGTCGCTGTCCCAATCCGATAGCGTCTGCGAAGCCAGGTGATGGTTCATTAAAATATTTTCGGCCAGGCTCAACCCTGATCGCAAGTTATTTGACGACGCGTGCTGGCGCTGCGACAACATCACTAACCAGCATCGCTTTGACTGGGAGTCAAAGCTGCTGGTTAACCTCTATTTATAAAAGGGAGGTGCCCAATGCTGGTCACGTAAGCCCAGTTGCGCAAAACCCTCAGTAATTTCGGTTGCCTACTCGGACCACGGACGTCCGACCACCGACGACGGACACCGAGCCTCACCGACCGCGCACCAACACCGTGGTCATCGCCGCAACCCGTCCTGCCAGGGCACTGGCCGCGCGATTGTTGACGTTATCGAAGCCACTGCAACGCGCGATGTCGAGCACCACGTCGCTGGCCAACGTCGCTTGAAGTTGGGCGGGCGGGTTGTGCGTCGATGAGACGGTTGCGATGATCGAAAAAATTCCAGCCATTGGCACTGTTGGCTTCGACGCGACAGCCGCCTTCGTGCAGCAGCGTGTGGTGAGCACTACACAACAACATGAGATTCGACAGCGCAGTTTTGCCACCGTTGGCCCAGTGCTCGATGTGATGGCCGTCGACGTAGCGACGGTGAGTGCAACCCGGAAAACGGCAAGTACAACCGGGCAGCCGCAAGGCCCGCTTGATTGCGGCTGGAATCGTGCGAGTTTTGCGGCCGATGGACAGCGGCACAC
>JAGPDK010000338.1 GCA_018057605.1 Kofleriaceae bacterium
CCACCAACCAGTACGCGGAATTCGCGGCGCGTTGGCGGATCAGCCCCGGGACCATTCACAACGTGGTCACCAGCGTTGCCGCAACGCCATTAGCCGAGCGTGATGTCGCAAAGTTAGTGGATCGCGGTGTGAACCAACATTTGCAAAATCGACTTGGCGACGTCGCCGAACGCATCACGCAGTTGCCGGCGCTCGCCGACATGGTGTTGCCACCGGATGTCATCGATAGCCTCAAGGAATTTGTTGCCCGCAATCGACTTGGCCAACAAGTCTACGAGCAATGGGGGATGGACAAAATTGCGACGACGGGTCGCGGCCTAACCGCGCTATTTCAAGGCGCACCGGGCACGGGTAAAACCATGGTGGCCGGCGCCCTGGCGCGCGAGCTTGGCTTGGAGCTGTACCGCGTTGATCTGTCGCGAATTTTGTCGAAATGGATCGGCGAAACCGAACGCAATCTGGCCAACGTGTTTGCTGCTGCCGAAGATGGCCACGCCATCATCTTGTTCGACGAGGCTGATTCGCTGTTCACCAAACGCACCGAAGTCAAAACCTCGAATGATCGCCACGCCAACCTCGAAGTGAATTATCTTTTGCAGCGCCTCGATAGTTTCATTGGCATTGCAATTTTGACGACTAACTTTGGGACGGCGATTGATCCGGCATTCAAACGGCGTTTATCATTCCGGTTAACGTTTCCGGTTCCCGACGAGGAAATTCGTGAACAGTTGTGGCGCAAGCACATCCCGCCGCAACTACCGACCAGCAAGCTCGACTTGGCCGACCTGGCGCGTAAATTTCACTTTGCCGGTGGCGCGGTCCGCAATTGTGTCTTGCGGGCGGCTTTTTTGGCTGCCGCCGAAGATTCGGTTTTGACCCAAGAGCATTTACTGCGCGCCATCCGCTTAGAATACCGATCCGTCGGCAAAATCTCTGAGGGTGGACCACTGGAGTAGTGTTGCGGCGTGTGTCCCATCGACGCTTGCGCTACAATGGCGGCTATGGCGCGGCCGCGCGAATTTGATGTACGCAAAGCTTTGGACCAGGCCCTGACCGTGTTTTGGACCAAAGGTTTTGATGGCGCATCGATTTCTGACCTGACCGAAGCGACCGGACTCGGCCGGGCTAGCCTATACGCTGCGTTCGGCGACAAAGAAGGTTTGTTCCGTGCGGCGGTACAACACTACCTCGAACGACTAGCCGCCAAGCTGCCGTTACCGAGCGCGGCACCCTCGGGCGCATCCTGGCTACGCACTTTTTTTCTTGGTATCGCGTCCATGCGCAAATCCAACGAAGCCCCCCGTGGTTGTTTTTTGCAAGCCGCGGCCAGCCAGTGCGATCGCCACCGCCGCGAAACTCATGAACTACTCACCAACGCGTTGGCGCAAACCGAAGGCTTGATTCACGCCGCAGTGGTGCGCGCGCAACTCGAGGGCGATATCGCCAGCGATCGCAATATCGACGAGGTTGTAAGTTTTTTGTTGGTTTTACTCTACGGTATCAACGCCTCGGCCCGCATTGGCCGCGATGCCGAACAATTGCGCACCGCGGCCTTAGTAGGCCTGGCCGCAGCTGGCTTGCGCGGGCCCAACCCAACCGACACGCGTCCCGACATGCTGTCAGGGCCAACAACGACGTAAGATTTTGGATCTGTGTATGCCTAACCCCGGGCGATTTCTGCGAGCGACCACTCCCACAAGCGCTGTCCGTCGGCCACTTGAAGTGCGGCTTTGCTCGGTGCTTTGACGTTGCATTTGTCAAAGTACTTGCCCGTGACATTGTTGACATCGGTCGAGCTAGCCAGATAGATGGATGTCTGGGCACCCTTTTCTGGCGTCAGCAGGACCATCCCAGCGACGGGACGCAGCAACTCAGGAAACTCACGCGCCAACTGGGTTTTCACCACACCGGGGTGCAGCGAATTTGCGGTAACCCCATGCGGGGCTTCGCGACGCGCGAGTTCGTTGGCAAACAAGACATTGGCCAGTTTTGATTGCGCGTAGGCCCGCTGACCGGAAAACCCCCCACGTTCACTCATCAGGTCGTCCCACTCCAGCTTGCCGCGCGCGTGCAAGCCCGACGACACCACGACGACACGCCCACGCGCTTTGCGCAGCAGTGGCAAGAGTTGGGTGGTCAACGCGAAGTGACCGATGTGATTGATACCCATGGTTTGTTCACGACCATCGGCGGTAAGGCGCCGTTGCCGCGGCCACACCCCAGCATTGTTGATCAATACGTCCAAGCGAGGCAGCTGTTGGGTGAGCGCCTCGGCACAACGTTTGACTGACGCCAGCGAACCGAGATCGAGCTCGACCACTTCGATATTGCCATGGGGCACGCTGCGCTTTAGTTCGGCCCGCGCATGAGCGGCGCGCGCTGCATCGCGACACGCAATCACCACGTGAGCGCCCAGCTTCGCTAGCCCGCGCGCGGTTTCCAGACCGATTCCAACGTTGCCGCCAGTAATCACCACATGTTTGCCATTCATTACAAGAGCCGCCACGGCGGTAAGGTGCCATGAAATCAACACCGGAACCAGTGATTTACCGCCGAGAGAACGAGGTAAACTTGATCATGACCCAGATTCCAATGTCCGGAATACGGACTATCAACAACTAGGGATCGATACGCAGTTCAGCGACTAGCGTTTTGGCCACCAGCACGGCTCGCGCCGCGTCAGCTTCACGATAGGTCGCGCCAATCATGTACAGCGCGGCTTGTGACGGCTGGTACACCAACCATTGCATATTCAATGCTACCTGGGTTTGGTTTTGCACTCGCACACCTACCCGTCGCGCTGCTAACCCAGCAATTTTCACGTCTTCATTCTCGATTACTTTGCCACCAAAGTTCGCGGCGCCCTGGTCACGGATGCCATCATACGCGAGCTGCAGGCCGGCCGCATCGAGCGACGCGGCTTGTGCTGCGGGCAAAGGCACGCGCACCACCGTAATGACAACCGCTTCATGTTCAACAAACGCTTGTACCGCTGCAACGTCGCCCGTGGCCGACGCAACCGGCAACAGCGATAGCTCGGGTTTTGCCGGCATGGGCATTTCAAACGACTGCGCGACATCGCGTAACAGATAGCGCTCCGGCGGGCCGACCGTCGAAACCAACTGCAGTTGGCCAACCGTCGCAAGCGTAGTAACCGCTTGAGTCGTCGCTGCCGTTGCCGCAGTTCCGGTTACGCCAATGCCGCTGGCAACACCCGACCCGGACCGAGGATCCCCGCCTGGGCTGGTTGCCGCAACAGCGCCACTACTACCAGTGGACGATGATCGCTCCTTATGGTTGCCGCAACCAACGGCAACCACAGCGCCGCACAACCACGTTGCCGCAGCGACGCGCAACCCTGGTCTCGACGCAGTCCGGTCCATCCTGCGTTGCGCGTACGGTAACCGCATCGCCGTCAGTGCGGGTTCGCAAGATAGCGTTTCACTTCATCTACTTGCGTCGGATTTGGTGGATTACGTCCCAAGAAATCTTCCCACGCTCGCTTGGCGCCACCAACGTTACGTCGATCACTTTCAACCCGGCCCAAAAAGTACAGCGACTCAGTAAGCCAAGGCACCTGAATGTTTAGCGCCTTTTCTTTTTCTTTGCCCAGGCGCACGGCTTCGGTGAGCGCCATGGCTGCTGAGCCCGCTTGATCCGTGTCGAGATACAGCCGCCCCAGGCGATTGGCGGAATCCGCTGTTGCTTTCGCCGTGGTTGAACGCGCCAACCAAGCAATCGCGGCAGTAATTTGGTTTTGTTCTTGGTACGAAACACCGATGCCATACATTACTTCCGCATCTTGCGGATTGAGCTTGTTGGCAGCGAGCAAGGGGCCCAACGCCTTGACCGCTTCATGCCGCTTCACGTAGATGCGCCCCTGCCCAGCCAGCGGATTGTACATGGTCGGGGCCAGTTCACTTGCCGCGCTGTATGCTCGCAACGCTTCTTCGTCGTACTTGGTATCACCGATCTTTTGCGCCAACTGTTCAGCCGCACGGCCGTGAGCATCGAGGTATTGCGCATCGCGCTCAAGTTCCACCGCGTGAACGAATGACCGGCGCGCATCGTCGAGCCGCCCAGCGTTGAGTTCACCTTCACCACGCAAGTAAAACCCAGCTGCGTTATTTTCTGGATCAACTTTGAGAATTTCGGTGCCTTGCACCACGGCTTTTTCGATCTGCCCTAAGCGTGCAAAGAAACGGCCCGCGCGCGACCGCAACTCAATGCTTGCTTCTTTGTTCGCCAACAATTTGTCATACATTTGGGTGGCGTCATCGTTGCGCGCCAAGCCCTCATAGGTCCGCGCCAATTGCACCCCAACATCGGTACGCGTTGGATCCAAATCAAACGCTTTGCGCAAAGCTTCAATGGCTTCACCTTCGCGCTGCAGGCGTCGCAAAGCTTCGGCCAAATGAAAGTACGCTTCCACGTCATTGGGTCGCGTCGTTACGGCTTTGCGCAACCACTCCTCTGCCTTGGCGGCATCCCCGGCGTTCAAATACGACGCGCCGATGATCACCGTAAGTTCGGATTCCACCGCAGCCCGACTCACTAACGGTGCCAACGCTTGATCCGCGCGCGCGTGCAGTTCAGCGGCCCGCGTCGGATTGTTGGCCGCCTGCGCTTTTTGCGCCATCTTGCCAAGCAACTTCACGGTTGCAATCGTCGGGCTCAGATCGCGATCACCCGCCGTGGTCACCGCATCATTGAGGCGCGCCAAGGCATCGTCATCGTGGCCCTGCGCTTCGAGCAACAAGCCGCTCAGCGTTTGAATGCGCGCCAATTGATGCGGGTTGGTAACCGGCGGCGTGCGCGCCATTAAAACCGCAATTTTTTTGCTGGCATCGTCGAGCTTATTGCGTTTGAGGGAGATTTCTGCAGCCAACACATTGGCAACCACATGCTCGGGGTCGAGCGCGAGCACTTTGTCTACCAATTCCGCAGCTAACTCGATTTTGTTATCTTGCAACTCCGTCTCGGCCAACCCCACCTGCGCCGAGAGATCCGCCGCCGCCAACGTTAACGCTTTGCGGTACCGATCGCGGGCCGCATCAAAACGTCCAGCACGCCGAGCATCGTCGCCAGCAAGGGTCCATGCGGCAACCACAGCACGAGCATCGGCTTGATCGATATCTTTGCGTTGCAAGATCGACATGACGTCAGCTTCTCGCTGCGCAGCCATCGTCGGTGGTGCGGCGGCCGCTAGCCCCACTTGTGCCCCGATGTGATCTTTGTCGATGGCTAGCACACCGGTAAAATCGGCGCGGGCTTCGGTTAAATTGCCCAATTCAAAATTGGCCCGGCCGCGCGCGTACAACCCTGGCGCTTTGCGCAGCGGACTTGCCACGACCGGCGTCAGCGATTGCAGCGCCTCCTTCGGTTGATGTAAGTCAAGTTGGGCCCACGCGATGTACAACGCCAACGTTGGATCGGCGGGATTGGCTTTGCTCAACGTTTGCAGGGCTTGCAACGCTGCATCAGGTTGCTCGCCTGCGAGGGCTTGCAGCGCCCGGGCCCGATCCAAAGCTGACGAATTCACCGCTGCTTCCGACGCTGACCCTAACGCCCGTTTGCCAGCGGCAAGACGCGCGGTGCCGCCAGTGCCTTCTTCGAGAAAACCAGCAAACGAAGCTTCCGCGACGATACCTAGTGCTTCGCCATTTTTGCTGTCGAATTCGAGCACCTTTTTAGCGGCCGACACAGCTCGCCCCCAATGGCCTGGATCGCCTGCGGCTAACATTTTCCGCGCCCGCGTCAGATCATCGTTGATGCTTTGCGCCCGTTGCTGTGCAGCCGAATGCCGCTGATAGAAGAAAAAGCCACCGGCGCCGATGGCCGCAACACCTAAGGTTGCGGCTGCGAGAATCTTGACGGTACGAGGCGACAGCTTCTTCTTTTCGCGTACCTCGGCATCATCGACAACCTTGTCTTTCACTTTCGCCGCCGGCTTGGCCGCCGGTTTGGCACGCTCGCGAGGTCGTTCGCTTTCACCTTCAAGATCGAGCGAAAGATCTTTGCCGCTCGAACCAACACCGATCGAAAGGTCCAGCGCGGGCGGCGCGGCAGCGCCAGCTTTGGCCTGGGGCGTGAATTTTACCGCCGCACGTTCGGCCATTGCAGGCGAGCTAACCGTCGACGGCATCGGCAAATCTAGATCGCCGTAATTGGGATTATTGTCGCCAATCTCCAAACTCGGTGAACTTTCGCCCAAATCAAGCATCGGGGCCGAGGCTTTTGGTGCACCCGCTGCGCCGACGTTAGACGCGGCCGGCGTGGCAACCGGCCCCATGGGTAGGCTGGCGCCAGGCGCCGCAAGATCAAGACCATCCAGATCGGCGCCAAACGACGACCGCCCCGCGGCACCCTCCAGGGTAGCGCCACCGGCAGCAAGTGGTAGCGGAATGTCGTCGAACAACGAACCCGGCATGCTTGCCGGTTTCGTTGTTCGACGACATTCCGCTACCACTTGCTGCCGGTGGCGCTACCCTGGAG
>JAGPDK010000339.1 GCA_018057605.1 Kofleriaceae bacterium
CCCGTAAGCCGACGCCGGTTTCTTGGATCCACACCATCGGCGATGGTTCGAGGGCCAACACCCCGCTGACATACTTCACCACGCGAGCAGGCAAACGAGTGTCGCGTTCCAAGTCGGTTCGGCCGTTTGGATCAAGCCCGAACGACGTGGCCGGTTGTGCACTGGCACCCGCCAACGCCATCAGCGTCGACGCAAAGATGGCGCCAACGTGGCGGTCTTCGCGCGGATGAATGATGGATTTTTGCCACAGCTCTTCGGTGAGCCGGCGGGTCGCAGGCACAAACTGCGCCGTGCGATAGCGCTGGTACAGCGCGGTTTCTTCAGGTGATGCCGCCCCCAAGAACGTCAACACTTGCGCCACACACCAGGCTTTATCGAGTTCGTGCTCAGCCAAATACAGGCTCGACAACGCTTTGTACAGCTCGACCCGGTCGGGCGAATGCGTCAGCAAAAATTGCAGTTCGCGAATGGCTTCAATGCGCCGCACTTCGCCAGCATCAAGATACAGGTCGGCCAATTGTTCGTGCCGGGTCATGTCATCCGGCGCCAATTCACAAGCCACTTGATAGGCTTCAGTGGCAGCTTCGTTGTCGCCGAGTTGTTCAGCACAAACATCGCCGAGCTTGGTCCACAATTCCAACGCCTTGTCGGTTGGCGCATCTTCGCCGAGGCGTTTGATTTGTTTGCGATACGCGCGCGCCAAGCCTTTCCATTCTTTGCGGTCGTTGTGCAACTTCTCGATCGCTTCAAACGCTTTTTGCGTGCTTGGATCGTCGTCAAGCGCAGCGTGAAACCGTTCAACCGCCAAATCGGCGTCGTGAACTTCATCGCGAGCAATAACCGCAGCGGTGTAATGGAAGCGCGCGCGGCGATCCATGGCGGTTTCTTGCGCGCCCAATTGGTCGAGCGTTTCGACTGCGCGGCGCCATTGTTTTTGTTCGGTGTAGGCTTCGAGCAGCTTATGCAGCAACACCCGCGAACCGGGTTGCATCTTAAGGCCTTCGAGGTACGCCGAAATCGAGTTGGCGCTGTCTTTGAGTTTTTCGCGATAGATGTCGCCGATTTCTTCAAGCAACTTGGCTTTAAGATCATCGGGTGTGGCTTCCACCAACGACCGTTTAGCGTCGACAACCGTGCGCCAATCAGCCTTGGCCGCAGCAACCTCAACCAGGCCTTGCAGCGATGGCGCATGCAACGCTTCGCGTTCCAAGGCCCGTCGGAACGACGCTTGGGCATTGCGATCATCGCCCTGGGCGCGCGCGCATACTCCGAGGCGGTACCAAATGTCGGCAACTTGGCCGTCGGCCAAGCCGGTGCGATGCCGCGCTAAGATCTCGCGGTAACGCTTATCAACTTCCTTCCACAAATCGGCCGATGCTCCACCCGCGGCGCCTTCTTGACTTTCTTGCGCTTGCGCTTCGATGAGCAGCACGCCGGCGAGTCCGACGGCAGCATCCAAGCTTTCCGGTTCGGCTTCAACTGCCAACCGGTAGTGCCGCGCCGCCTTCTCCGTGCGGTGCAGCATCTCATAGGCTTTGCCCAGTTGCGCTTCGCGCCGTGACCGTTCAAACCGATCACCTTGGCCTTCCGACCGTCGCGCCAGCATTTCGAGCACAGGCACCGATTCGTCCCAGCGGCCGGCGGCCACCAGGCGATCAGCGACGCGTTGGCCCGCTTCGATGTGATCCGGATCCAGCTTGAGCAAGCGATCGTAGAGCTCTTGCGCTTTCACCGCATCATTGAGTTTGTGATCCGCAATCTGCGCGCCCGCCCAAATCAGCTCAACGCGTTCCGCACGATTCGCCGACGCTGCTTCGGCTCGTTGCAAGAACTCAACGGCACTGGCCCATGAGCCTTTGCGTTGGTGCAAGCCTGCAAGCGCACGCAACGCGCCAAAGTGTTCAGAATCCAGCGCCAAGGCCTTTTCGAGGTGACGTTGTGCCAACTCGTTATCGTCGAGATGCTCACTGGCCAAGCGGCCAGCTTCGGCCCACATGCCAGCGCCACGGTCCGTGGTGTCGCCAGCCAGTGCGGCATGTCGTACCAACATGTCGACGGCTCGGTCATAGGCTTCGGTGCGTTGATACAAGCGAGTCAGCGCACCAAGGGCCGTCTTGTTGTTTTCTTCGACGGCCAGCACGTTCAGGTGCGCTTCGATCGCGCGATGCGGATCCGAGAGTTCCTTTTCGTTAACGTTGGCGGCTTCCAAAAACAACTCAACGCGTTGCGCTGGTTGTTTGGCCGCAGCGATGTGCCGCTCGTACAATGCAACAAGCTCGTACCACTTGGCTTCGGAGCGCAACACGCGCGCTAAGCCGCGATACGCGTCATCGGCATTGCCGTCGGCGGCAAGGATTTTCTCGTAGGTAGCAATGGCGCGATCGGCGGCACCATCTTTGTCTTCCAGTTCGGCTGCAAGTTTGCGCAGCGTCGCCAATTTCTCGGCTTCCGGCGCAACCGCCGCTAACCGTTCCATGGTGCGCAGATAGTCTTCGGTGCGCCCGGTTTTGTCATACAATTCAACCAAGGCTTTAAGCGCCGCTTGATCGGCGCCATTTTGCGCAACCGATGCTTCGTAGCGTGCAATCGCACCTTCGAGGTCGCCAAGTTTTTCAGCCCGCAGCGTCGCGAGTTCGCGACGAATTGCTGCGGCCCGCCCAGCTTCGCCAGCGGCTTCAATAACCTCCGCACGACGATCGAGCACTTTGGCCAAGTTGGCCCAACGTTCATCGCGCCGGTACAACCGCTCCAACGCAGCCAGCGCGTCGTCGCAGTGTGGATCGAGATCAGCAGCAGCCTGATACGCTTCAATCGCTTTGGCGGTCGACGCCAACTGCGTCTCTTGCAAATCGCCGAGCCCCAGCAACAGATCAACTTTTTTGTCGGTATCAACTTCAACTTCCGCATGCGCCTTGAGCGTGTCGGCTAGTTCCGACCACTTTTGACCTTTGCGCAGAATCTCAGCTTGCGCAGCCAACGCTTCACGGTTGACGGGATCGAGTTCCAAGGCTCGGCGCAGCGACGGCATTGCGTAGTCAGGGCGATCGAGTTTTTCGCCGTACCAGCGACCCAAGCGGGCCCACCAGGTCGCCGCTACCGCGCGATTTTTTTCTTGTACTTCGTTGGCGATCTCACTCGCTTCGGACACCAGTTCGGACCAATTGCCGGTTGCCGCAGCCAAACGTTCGGCAGTTTGCGCGTATTCGACTTCAGCCGGATTCATCCGACAGGCCGTGGTCACAGCTTCAAACGCGCGGCGCAAATCGCCCGCATTGGTTTCATATTGTTCCGCCAACTGGCGCAGCAGGGCCGCGCGCGCGTTGTCATCTTCGGCGTGTTCAACCTTGCCCAACATGCACTCAACCACGCGATCCGAGTTACGCGCTTCTTTGGCACGGCGCTCAATCAGGTCAATCGAATCCATCGCCATGGCGCGATGCTCGCTATCACCGAGCATCGCGATCCATCCGTCAAGATCGTCTGCATCGGGTTGCCCTTGCTCCAGTGAAACACCAGCCTTGGCGCAACTAGCAGCGAGGTGTTCGAGCCATTCAAGCACGGCTTTGTCGGACGATTCGTCGCCAACTTTGCCTGGCAAGTTAACCACCGAAATGTGGTGTTCGGCCATCAATTCATCGACGGTAACCGGGCCAACGCCGGCACCCAAAAAGTAGTGGGTACCGCGGGGTGGCTCAAACACGCCGAATACGCGATCAAGCAACGCCGCCAGATCGGGGTCGCCATGGCGAAAGCCGACGAAGATCAGCGTGCCGTCGACATACAATTCGCGCGCATATTCGCGCAAATCAACAGCCCGCGACAGCGCGCGCCGGACCGAACGCGGCGTGACCACATAAGTGTCAAAGTTGCCGAGCATCTTAACCAGGGTGCGGCGTCGCGGCGATAAGGCACCAAGTTCATGGTACGTCACCACCCGCGCCGGTGGCCATTCGGCTGGCGACTCGGTTTCAAACGCGTGCTCAAGCACGTCGCCGGGGAACGTGGTCCATACGTGCCGAAACGGCAACCGTGCGAGTAATTTCGGCAAAGCTGGTGTTTGCGCCGGCGCAGCCCAAGTTTCGGCAACAATCTTGTCGCAGGACTCTTCGCCCAACGAGCGGGCCAAAAAGCCAACCGCACGCACCAAGCTGCCTTTGTGCAGCAGCTTGTCGAGGTCCTTGCTCGCGGCGTCGTCGCCTTCGCGACCACGGCCAACGAGCGCAGCATTCATGCGTTCAAGTAATTGTTTCCAAGATGGAACGCCGAGGCCCGCACCGATCACAAGAGCCGCGCGGCCCGTGCGAATTTGATCGATGAGAGACTCGGGAATCGTGTGCTCAGGCATCCTAAACTCCCAGGTTTCTTTTCGTTATGTTGCTGTTTCGATTGAGTAAGCCCGCGCAACCTAGCGACAAACCACCTTGGATCGCAAGTCAAATCGAACGCTTATGTTCGGTTGCAGCGTTAGCTCAAATGCAAATAAATTCATACGGTTAGATCCAGACTTCGAGCCGGGATGGGGGGCTAGCAACCGGCGCAACCGACGTGGCCACATAGTTGCGGTGCAAATCAACCTGCCAGATGGCTCGCTCGCCCGTCAGCGTTTGCCCTTGGCAACCACCTTCGGCATGCGTCCCATGATCGCAATCGTTGGATCGTGCTGGTGCACCGCTATGAGTTGGCATATCCCTGCATCATGACCAGGCAACCAATCACCGCCAGCGAGCCGCAGCGACTGGAACGCGACAGTTTTGGTGACATCGCGGTGCCCGCCAACGTGTTGTGGGGCGCGCAAACTCAGCGTTCGCTGCAACATTTTGCGATTTCGACCGAGCGCATGGCCCCCGAGCTGATCATTGCGTTGGCCCACGTCAAACGTGCCGCAGCGCGAGTCAACGGCACGCTTGGGTTGCTCGATGCAGCCAAGGTGTCGGTGATTGTTGCGGCCGCCGATGAAATCATCAGCGGCGCCCACGCGGCGCAATTTCCGCTCGCCGTTTGGCAAACTGGTTCAGGCACGCAAACCAACATGAACATGAATGAAGTCGTAGCCAACCGAGCGTCACAAATGCTCGGTGGCCCCGTCGGTGAGGGCCGCCTGCTGCACCCTAACGATGATGTCAATGCCGGCCAATCGTCGAACGATGTATTCCCCACCGCGATGCACGTTGCGGTAAGCTACGCGCTTGTGCACAAACTGCTGCCGGCCTTAGCCGCGCTGCGCGCCACGCTGGCTGAAAAATCCGCCGCGTTTATTCACATCGTGAAAATTGGCCGCACCCATCTTCAAGACGCCACGCCGCTCACTCTGGGTCAGGAAATGTCAGGCTGGGTCGCGCAACTCGACCATGCGCACGCGCACATCGCCGCAGCCTTGCCACACCTGTACGGGCTAGCTATCGGCGGCACCGCCGTGGGCACCGGCCTCAACACCCACGCCGAATTTGGCCAACGCGTTGCCGCTGAACTGGCCGTGGCCACCGGCCTGCCGTTGTCATCGGCCGCCAATAAATTTGCCGCGCTGGCCGCCCACGATGGGTTGGTGCATATGCACGGCTGCCTAAAAACCTTGGCGGTTGCGCTAACTAAAATTGTCAACGATGTGCGGTGGCTGGCCTCGGGGCCACGCTCGGGCCTGGGCGAAATTACCATCCCCGAGAATGAACCCGGCTCGTCGATCATGCCCGGCAAAGTTAATCCAACCCAATGCGAAGCGGTGGCCATGCTGGCCTGCCAGGTGTTGGGTAACGATGTCGCGGTTGCCGTCGCTGGGGCGGCAGGCAACTTTGAACTCAACGTGTACAAGCCGGTGATCGCCCACAACGTGCTGCAAAGCGTACGGTTGCTCAGCGACGGGATGCGTAGCTTTGAGCAACACTGCGCGCGTGGCATCGAGCCGAATTTGCCGCGCATCGCCGAACTGCTCGACCGCTCACTCATGTTGGGCACCGCGCTGACGCCGCACATCGGCTATGACCGTGCGGCCGCGATCGCCAAAACCGCGCATCACAGCGGCACCACGCTGCGCGATGCTGCGGTTGCCTCGGGCTGGGTCACGGCAATGCAATTTGATACGTGGGTGCGCCCAGCCGACATGGTGGGCCCCCTGCAGTAGATGGGCCCAGACTCCGTACCCGCCGGACGCCAGCCGCCGTTCGCCAGACACCGGACGCCGGACTAGGACTCGGACTCTGACGCCGGCAGGGTCAATGGTGGCGCGAACATTGCATTAAGTTTGGCCAATGCCGCTGCCTCGTTCGCCCTTGGTTGTTTCCATCGTAACCGTCGCATCGTTGCTTACGGTGGGCTGCCATGACGACGCAGCACCCGATCTCGCCGCCATAACCGTAGCCAACAACGCCAACCTGGCGGCACCGGTCGCACCGGGTATGGTGCCACCGGCGCCCTTACGTGATGCCGTCGGTAATCAAGATCTGCGCACGCTGATTGCAGCGATTGCAACCAAAACCGCCTGCGACGAAATTCGCAACCAG
>JAGPDK010000340.1 GCA_018057605.1 Kofleriaceae bacterium
CCGCCGAACGCATTACCTGTCGATTCATCTGTCCGAAAGTCCGAAAGTCCGAAAGTCCGAAAGTCCGAAAGTCCGAAAGTCCGAAAGTCCGAAAGTCCGAAAGTCCGAAAGTCCGAGACCCGAAGCTCGAGCCCCGAGGTTCGAGGTCCGAGGTCCGGAAACCGGACCCGTTACATCCGAGAGTAAACTACGGTCCGATACATCGTGTAATCAAGCGTCAAATAGTGCATGCCGAAAATGTGCAATCTGTGGCGTGCCACACAGGCTGTCACGACAGTTGAATCAAGCGGGAAATCGATGGGGATTGCTGGGTGGCCTACTGGCCATACCGCGATGGTTTCATGCATGGGCAAACGCAACGGTAGTTGCCAGCGACCGATGTGCCACACCCACCAAATACCCGCAGCGAAAGGCCGAGCGGCCAAGCGGGTCGTGACTTCGATGGCATCGCCGTCGAGCGCACGCATGTGCAACACGCTGGTGAGCTGGCTGTACGGCAAGGGAAACGCAATATTCATGAACGCACGGTCACCCGCAGTATGTGTTGCATAGGCTGCCACGTAGAGCGCTTGGCCATTGGCATAGGTGCGAATCCAGGCCCGTGGCGCATGGCGACCGTCGAGGTTTGCCTGTAGTGCAACCACCGCGCTGGCAACTGGGCGCGGATCTTGTGATTGGGTGGGTAATTGTAACTGCTGTAAGCGTGCTGCGAACCGGCTCCAGATCCGGCCGCCTGTAACAAAACCGCGTTGCCAATGCGGGGTGACAATCAAAGCGTGATCAGCTGTGCGCAGATAAAATGCGGCGACCGCGGGATCCACTACATCGGGTGTCAGTTCTGGGCTGCGCAGATCGGCCAGGCTATCGACTAACCCGTGGGCGGATCGGTGAGCGTCGATGGCGTGTTGGCGCGCGAAGAAATCACCAGCGATTGCCCCGGTGCCGGAAAACCTAGAAAATGGCGGCAACGTTGCCGTGGTTTGCGCTGTAGCCAGTCCGCGCCATGCCAGCACAACGCCGCCGAGCAGCAGCAATGCATTGCCCGCACCATGCGTAATGATCATGGTTTCGACCGCAGACCATTGGCCCAAGGTCACAGGTTGATGGGTTGCAACATAACCAACTGCGTAACTCGCGGCGAGACTCATGGTGGCAAGTGCGGTAATGCCCGAGCAGCGCAGTGCAAGTTGGCGTAAGCCGGGCAATGCAGCGCCGCGCACCGCAGCGATACCGTAAAGCATACCGGCTGCGACCGTCAGCAAGGCGGCGCCGCGTTCAAGCGGCCGTGACGCCGCGATACCGATGGCAGTGAGCGGGATCGCAATGATCGCTACTGCCGCTGCGGCATGAATGATCCGATGCGGCCGATGCCGCGCCAGCAAGCTGATGGCAAGCAGCAGGCCACAACCAGCGCAGTGAAAATGTGCTGCAGTCAGTGCGCCCCACACCGGCGGAAAGCCCATCACCGACCAGCCGGCGCGCCAGGCAACCAACCACATGCCACCAACGCTTAGGTACACCATCGCAAACGACTGTGCCAATTCATGCGCCGGCCGCAGCCCGAATCCCGCAATGCGCAGGGCCCCACGCCCTGCAATCACCACCGTTGCCACCAGCCAGAGTGCCGCAAGGCTCGCTGATGCAACCTGATTGTCGACCCCGATCGATGCGAGGCCGCATAGCAGCGCCGCGATGTACGGGCGGCGGCGAAAGCTTGCATCGGCTATGCACAACAAGCCAAAGGCCATTGCCATCGCAGTTGCGACTACCAGCGGCAGCACAATATCTAAAGGCAGATTGGCCGATTCGACTCTCACCGTTCGTCAGGCCGCCACGTCAACGTAGCCCGCGACAGATCGGTGAAGCCCACCGATTCATACATACGCTTAGCGCGCTGATTGTACGACTCAGTTTGCAAATGAATGGCAATGAGGCCCAGGTCGGGCGCGCGAGCTTGCAAGGCCAACAACGCGGCGGCTCCGTGGCCTTGGCCGCGTAGCTCAGGAATGACGAACAGTTCGTCGACAAAAGCATCGCGACCGCCAAACTCGAAGGAATAACCATAGGTCATGGCGGCGTAGCCAATGGTGCGCTGCGCGGCTTCGATGAGCCACATCGAGCCGAGATATTCGGTGGTAATAAAACGCTCGATCAGTTGGCGTTGCCCGGGCTCTCGAAAGTGATACTTGAAATGGCTATAAAACTGCCGCATCAAATCTTCGACGGTGTTGAGGTCATTGAGCGTCGCTGCGCGTAACGTGGTGGGGCTTGTGGACATAGTGGTTGCCGAGCTCATTGTGAGTCATTCTAAGGTGCCGGTATCGCCGAGTTTACCAATCGCGGTGAATTCAGCTTTGACGGCGCGCTCAATGTGGCCTTGGGTCACCAGCGCACCATCTTCCGCAGCAAAAAACGCAGCGCGTAACGCCGCGTTGCGAATGTAGCCGCCTGACATGCGGTAGCGTCGCGCCAGCTCGCCGAAATCAATGTGGCTGGCCAACGGTAATGACTGCGGCAACATGGTGCGCCACAGTTGTTCGCGCATGGTTTCGTCGGGAAACGGAAACGTAATGCGATACGTCAGCCGACGCTTGAACGCTGGGTCGATGCTGGTGGCGAAGTTGGTGGTCAGAATCGCGATGCCTTCAAAGGTGTCGAGCCGTTGCAATAGATAGTTCACTTGCATGTTGGCGTGGCGGTCCGTCGAGGTTTTAACTTCGGTGCGTTTAGCAAACAGCGAATCGCACTCGTCGAACAACAACATGACTTGGCCGTCCTCAGCGGCGTCGAATAAACTGGCCAGATTTTTTTCGGTCTCGCCAATCCATTTTGAGGTCAAGCGCGAAACATCGACGCGAAATAATTCTAAGCCCAAATCGCGCGCCAACACGCCGGCGACCATGGTTTTGCCGGTGCCCGGCGTGCCGGAGAACAGCGCGGTAATGCCACGCGAGGTAGTGATGGTTTTGTCGAAGCCCCAGGTTTCAAAAACGGTTTTGCGATGGCGTACCCGTGATGTCAGTTCGATCAAGCTATCGAGAATATCGTCGGGTAACACGATGTCAGCCCAACTTGCTCGGCGGGTGACATGGGTAGCCGTGTTGCCCAGCCGATTTTGCAAATGTTGGGACACGGCGGTTTCGATCAGCGGTTGCCACGATGCCGGTGTATCGATGCCATGCTGCATCGCGAGATCTTCGCAGACGCGGTTTACGATGCCCGGGCCAATCCGATTGCGCGCGGCCAACTCGTCGACGGCAACATCGTTGAGGGCGTAGCGTTCGAGTGCATTTTGCCAAATTGCGACACGATTCACTTCATTGGGCGGATCAAAATCAACGCGCAAATATCCCGGCGGCAACGGAATTGGCGTTTCGGTTGGCAGCCTAATGCACAGCGGCCCTGGGTGCTTGGCTAAGGCCGTGCCGACATCGCGTTTGAGCGTAGTTTCGTCAGAGGCAAACAGCGCTTCGAGACCGCTTACGCATGGCACCATGCCGCGAAACAACGCCCGGCGTAATTGCTGGGCTAGTTCGCTAGCGAAATCAGGTGTGTCGCGCGGGATTGTGCCTACATCGATCAGCCCCAACGGCCGACCCGCACGCGCAGCGAGTGAGCATAACAAGCTGCGTCGGCCACTACCGGTGCGGCCGCGGACAACGATGCGCACGCGATGGTCGGCTGGCACGGCAGTGAGGTAGGCCAAAGTTTTTGCCCGCTGATCGCCAGGCAAAAATAGTTCATCGAGGTCGCGGTCGGCGAAGCGTGGCTTCACCACGCCGGTATCGTCGACGATTTGTTCGCTCAACAGTTGTTGCAGCATGGGGTCAACGGTGAGCGCAGCGTACGGCCGGATCCCGTCCTCGACGCGGATGAGCCCATATGTGCGCAGGGCGGCATCGCTATCGAGTTCGGCACTGAGCTGTTGGGTAAACAACGCGGCTCGGGCCAAATCATCAGCTTCAGGATCGCCAGTGGGCGTGGTCGTGGTAGCAGGAGTAAACAACTCAACCAGCAGCACCCGCAGCATGGCTTCGTCGCAGGTCGGCCGACTACGATCATTGCTGATCATGCGATAGACCCGCACCAATTCGCCGCGTACCGACGGGGCCGCAACCGCAATCAGCACGGCTTGCGCCAAGGGTGACAAGCCAAAGTCGTGGGCGATGCGGTCGAACGGGGTTTGGCGGCCAAAGCGCGCCGCATTGATCGCTGCACCGCGCTGTTGCCACTGCTGGACCTGGCCCTGGGTGAACGTGAGTTGGGGTGCCGCATTGCCGACGATCTCCCCGAGAATCCCGGTGACTTCGATTTCGCGTGGCAGGTCGCCGATATCGCGCACCAACTTGCCACGATCCCACTGCTGCGCAATCGCCATATGAGCTGCGCTGGCGATCCAATCGAACCGCGTGGCGAGATCGGCTGCAACTTCATCGGCAAATGCTGCGGGAATCGCAGGCAAAGGCGCAAAGCCTGATAGCGGCAAATCGTCGAAACTCACGTTGACTCAGTGTCGCTGGTTCGGCCTGGGTTCTCAAGGGGGCGACGCATTCACGTGTCGCGGCGTTGGGCTATCGCCGGTTTGGTGCTTGCGAAATTACTGGTAGCGCGCATCAATTGATAACCCACTCCACCGGCGCATCGTTGACGTGCCTTCGGTTGATGTTGCTGCATGAACCAAAGTTCTGTATTTTGGCAAAAATTGGGGAAGCTGGTTAGTCAAAAAAACCTCCCTGACTACATCCAAACGTCGGAGACGGATGTCGTGAGTCATGTCGCCAACTGCAAGGTGTTTGGTTCCGATGAGTCGAGTGATGGCGGCGTGCAGGCACCAATAGCGGAAGCCCTGCACGAATTAGGCGGCGGGCGCGGTCCGGTGCACGTGTTGACCGCGCATTCGCCTCCAACCCCTGAGGCATCGACGTCCGAAGATGATGCCGATGCCGATGACCGCGAGAAGGTCGCGATTGCCCCTGTTGGAAAATCGCAGCACCGTCCAATCGTAGCGCTCTCCAGTGTCAACGCTTGACGACGATCGCACTTGGAAATGGTGGCGGCGGTGTTACCCTCGTCGGCTTGCCGCAGCCAGCAAACTACTTGCCACGATAGTCGTCGGACGTATCGTAGGACACATTGTGCGACGCCGCCTTCAGATCGAAGGTGTCAGCAGCGAAGGTATCGTCGAATGTTTCCTTTGAGAAAACGTAGGTCATGGTCGCAAATCTACGCAGCGCGCCTTTGATTGGCTCGGTGACCGCGACGCGCTTGACGTGAAAATCGGCGGGGTCCACGACGAGATGGAGGGTCCACCGCGCGGGCCGTTGCACTTTGATCCGAACGACGAGGTCGGACTTAGCGCCGTACGTACCCGAAGTGTCGAGGCTCGCCGCGAGCTTGGCGAGGCGAACCCGATCGTCGAAGAACACGAACGGCAGCCACATGATTTCACGCTGGTGCTTGTGCCTGATGCGCACGTCACCGATGCCCATCGTGGTCGCTGGATCCGGCGGTACGAGTTCGATTACGTCGTCACGCGTCTGGTGACGGAGTGACCCGGTTGGAACAATCGAGAACGTCCGTATCGATCCACCAGCGACTGGGCGGTCCGTGCGGAGCATGCCGGCCCGGTCGATAAACACAGTCATGCTGGACGCGTCGGGCCCAGATCCGACCCACCCGTTGCTGAATTGGCACTCGGCCGAGAACCGCCGCGCGCCCGCGTAATGTGCGATGACGCCCGCGACCACTTTTTTCGCGGTGAGTTCGTCGGCGTACGTCGACGGTGGGTTGCAGATGCAAATCGCAGCAACTAATGCGATGCCGTACGAGGTGCTCGCGAAGCGCATGCAAGTGAGCGTAGAAGATCTAAACGTGAATTGGTATTGGAAATTTCGGCAATGTTGAAAAATGCGTGCTGGGTTCACTGCTCCACGACGATTGCGGTTGGAAATGGCAGGGGCGGTGTTACCCCGTCGGGCAAGCGTGGGTGTTGCAACCAGCGAATGCAGGCGTGACCAAACACCAACGCTGCGAGCAACGCGATATAGCCACCGACTAAGCCGTGTTCCTCCGAGCTGTGAGGCCACGACAGCAAACCGAATAGCGGAATGTCGAGCACCATCAACGCGACGCCTAAGCGCGCGGCATATTTTTCATCGTGTTGTCGGATGCCGCCAGCCCACAAAAACATGGCAACGATGAGCGCTGCAACTACCACAAACAGTGCGGCACTGCCGTTGCCCTCATCGCTAAAAACATAGAAGGCAAAGCCGAGCAGCGCGAGGCTGCCAAGCCACAACACGCAGCGCAGCGTCATCAACCAGCCAAATGATGTGCCAACCTTACGCAGCGCGATGATGGCGATGATAATCCCTGGCAAATAGAAAAATCCCATGACGCCGGTTTGCACCGGATAGAGGGTGTGGATGTGATCGCATTGTTTGTAGGTCATCGCCGGCAATACAAAGCAGACGGCCAGGACC
>JAGPDK010000341.1 GCA_018057605.1 Kofleriaceae bacterium
CACATCGGGCAAATCGATGCCCATGCCAAACGCATTGGTGGCAACTAAAATACGGGTGCGGCCGACGGCAAAACCACGTTGCGCACGGTCACGGGCCAACGCGGTGCGGCCAGCGTGATAGTGGCCGGCGGCAAAGCCAGCCTTGGTTAAATCGGCAGCGACGGTCTCGGCTTTTTTTCGCGTGCTGCAATACACCACGGCGCGGCCACCGCCGCTGCGGCCACGAAGCCCTGCGGTTTCACAAGCATCGATCAACGCGGCAATACGCTCGGCATCGCGGCTGCAATGCAGCACCGCGAAGCGCAGATTGGGTCGCGAAAAATCACCACGAATCATCAGCGGCATGGTTAACCGCAGCGCACTGCTAATTTCGTCCATCACCCGTGGTGTTGCCGTCGCAGTTAGCGCAATCGTTGGCCGGCCCAACAGCGCTGGCAACTCTCGCAACTCATGCAGCTGCATGTATTCCGGTCGAAAATCATGGCCCCACTGGCTCAAACAATGCGCTTCGTCGATCGCAAGTAACGCGATCGGCACCCGGCCCAGCAGCTTACGAAAACTGCTCATGGCAGCGCGCTCCGGCGACACGTACAGCATCGTCAACTCGCCGGCTAAAAAACGCTGCACCACGATCGCTTGTTCGTCGTCTTCTTGATGCGAGTTCAATGCGCCAACGGCAACACCGCGACCGTTGAGCGCATCGACTTGATCTTTCATCAAGGCAATGAGCGGCGAAATAACAATGGTGGTGCCTTGGCCAGCCGCCGCCATCACGATCGCCGGCACTTGATAACACAGCGATTTACCAGCACCGGTCGGCAGCAACACCAGCGCATCACGGCCCGCTAACACTGCGGCTACCGCATCGGCTTGGCCAAAGCGAAACTCCGGGTAGCCAAAGGTTTTTTGCAGCACTGCCCGCGCTTGCGCAGCACTAGCCACGCCGGTGCCTTCAACCTCCGACGACTGGTGCGGCAACAACGGCGACGACATGCCTGTGCCTATCACGTCCGATCTGCAATTGCGCTTGGTAGCGCGCAGCGAATTTGCAGCAATCGCGGCCAGCACGCTGAGGCTGGTCCACCGGCGGCACCCGCAAGACACGGCACCGCGCTACGTCAACCGCGGATTGTCGTCGCGCTGGTGAAAGAGTATGGGCCCAGATAAGCGTTGCAACACCCTCGCAGCTTATTTGAACACCGCACCAAAACGCAGATAGCCCTCTGCTCCGGTGTGGATTTCAGCGACATCTTCAGTTACGTACTTCCCGTTGATGTCACGAAAAGTATGCGTGCCATTTTCCAAACCAACCGAAGCCCCCACGGCAGCGGCAACATAGAACGTGCCGCCGACCCGCCAATTCCAACCAACGAAGGCTTGGCTTGCGAGGATGCGCGATGCAATGTCATAGTTTTCATCGCGCCCCATATCGTAGTAGTATGCTTCGGTTCGATCTCGATAGAGAGCACCTACTTCGACGGTCGCACCGGTGAAAACCCGACGAGGATAGTAGATCCACGACACGCTGCCATCGTAGTTACGGCCGGTTGGAGGGCCGTCATCACTCATAAACCACGTTAAAAAAAACTTGTCATAACGCGCGCCGTTGAACCGCACCGCGTGTTGTTTTGCCACTGCAACGATGGCCGACACGCCAATCGATAAACCCCACATGAGTGGCAAGTTTACCGTTAGCGCGACGTTCACTTCGGGCTTGGATTTTGGTTGGGTTGAGGCCGCCATGGCAGTTGGGGCCGCGACATTCACCGGCACGTTGCCGGAATCGCCGCTGAGATTCAACAAAGTACTTGTGCCCGCAAATCCTGGTACAACGCTACAAACCACGCCCAAGCTAATTACGATGGTCTGCGCAATTCGTCTATTCATAGCGGCAGAGCCTAAACTTTTTTGGTTGCCAAACGCTGTTACGCAGATCACGGCACCGGCTGATTTCGGCAGACAGCGTTGCCACCTGTGTCGCGATTGACCGGCCTAGTTCGTCGCGGCGCGGCACAGCACCACGCCCATGGGCATCGGCACGTTGCCGCCATAGCCTTCGTAGTGCGTGAAGTGGGTAGCGATCCCAATGGTGGCCACGCATAGCCCGTCGGGGGATTGTGAAACGGCTGCAAGGTTGACGCTGCGCACGCCTTCGGGTCGACCGCCGTCGTCGGTGCTACCGGCAAAAACCACCTCGGATTTTTTTCGGCTGGGCACTTTGAGCGACACCGCAGTTTCGGCCAAGCGACATTTGACGGCTGAGTGGGCAAAGCGTTTGCCGCTAACGAGGGGCGCATGGCATGCGACCGTCGATTTCACTGACTTGATAATGTCAGCAGCGACGAGGTTTTCTTTACTGTGCAGCGTCGTCGATACCAGATTGCTGCACGCCAGCGCGGCGGGTTGCGTACTTGTTGCAATGCTAATGTCGCGCACTTGAAACCTATTCGCGCGGCCGCAAAAAGATCGCAATCGAGCTCCGTGGCGTATTTAGTGGCACCCATCAATCGGAGTCTCACGTTCCGTCATTATGATCGTTGTGATATGGTTTCAGGCATGCCGCGATTGCCGAAGCGTCTCGGTTGGCTTTTTTGGGAAGCTGACGCATCCCAAATAGACGTACGCCTGCATGAGCGCGCAATCATTCCACGCATTTTAGAAAAGGGGCGGTTAGTCGATGTGCAATGGCTACTCAAGACATATGGGGACCACCGCATCCACGAATTTTTGCGTAATGTCGGCGATACATCACTAACCGCCAAAACCTTGGCATTCTGGCGAGCGTATTTTGTCGCTAATAAGGAACTATGGGCAAATCCCCAGGCATCACGGCCATACAGCGCCGCACCTTGGATCAGCTAAAGCGGCTTCCTGCGCTGACAGGATTTTACCTTGCAGGACGCACGGCAATTGGTGTGCAATTGGGGCGTCGGCAATCGCTCGATCTGGATTTGTTTAGTAACAATGCAAACGCAGACATCGCGCGCGTTCAACGCAGCATCGTTCGTGCAATCCCTAAAACAACCGTGCTGTCGGCGTCCAACGTCGCGTTGTCACTGCAAGTAAATGGTGCATTGGTAGACATTGTTTGTTATCCGTATGCGCCGGTGGCTCGTCTGATAGCCGGACCACAAGGATTTGCGACCGCCGCGCTATTGGATTTGGCAGCCAGTGGCATTCTTTGAAACAAACGCGCCAAAACTCGTCAGCGCGGCGCGCAAGTAGTGTCTGCACTTCGCTGCGTTGCCACCGCGGTCGCGATCGGCCGATAGGTCAGCCGAGATGCACGCACGTCGGCCGCCAACGCATAAAGACACAGCGAGGAAACCAAAATCGACGAGGCAAAGCCGCGCCGCGCCAGCGCAGGCACCTCCATAGCGGAAACCCCAAGCAGCGAGCCGCCTGCAAACATGATCGCGACCACGCCAACCATAACCACGAAGCTGACCCGGCCATTGGTCGGCCGCGTCATCGGTGCGAGCGCCAGCAGACTCACGATCACCGCAGCAGCCGACACCACGCCGTTGAAATCGCGTGCAAACGCAGCGTGCGTCGCGCCAATCGCAATCACGCCGCTGGCGCCCAGCAACGCCCCAACACCCAGCCAGCGACGGACACGCCAGCGATCACGCGCTTCGATGCCGACGGGCACGTTGCTCAGCAACTCCACCACCCCCCCCAAGCCACCCAACGTGGTCATCAAAAAACCAAAGATGGTGTACCAAAGAATCATCGTGTCATCGCGCGGGTCGCTTACCACCGCGATCCAGGCAGCAACCGATAGGCTGCCACACATCAACCACACCGGCGATCGTGGCCGCGCCTCCATCGCCATGGCCTAGCCCGCCGACTCCGGTCGAGGTTCTTTTTCTTTGCCGTAGCTGATCAACGGCTTGGCTTGCTGTTCGATCGCTTCTTCGTTCACCACAACTTCGGCGATAGTTTGACCGGGGGCTTCGTACATGGTTTCAAGCAGCGCGTTTTCCAAAATTGCGCGCAGACCACGGGCGCCGGTTTTTTGGGTGGCGGCCAAGTTGGCAACTTTGGTCAACGCAGTCTTGGTAAACTTGAGCTTGATGCCGTCCATTTCAAACAGCTTTTGATACTGCTTGATCAGCGCGTTTTTCGGTTGCGTTAAAATTTGCACCAACGCGTCTTCCGACAACTGATGCAGCGGTGCCAACACCGGCAAGCGGCCGATGAACTCAGGAATCATGCCGTACTTCAGGATGTCTTCGGTCTCAACCTGCTGGATCAAATCCCACTGGTCGTATTCTTTTTTGGTTAGCTGCTGCGCACCAAAGCCGATCATCTTTTGCCCGATGCGGTTCTGGATGATCTCTTCGAGACCATTAAACGCACCGCCGCAGATGAACAAAATATTGGTGGTGTCGACCTGCAAGAACTCTTGTTGTGGATGCTTGCGGCCACCTTTGGGCGGTACCGAGGCAATCGTGCCTTCGATGATCTTGAGCAGCGCTTGTTGCACGCCTTCGCCTGACACATCGCGAGTAATCGATGGATTGTCGCTTTTGCGCGCAATCTTGTCGATTTCGTCAATGTACACAATGCCGCGCTGGGCCCGCTCGATGTCGTGATCGGCGTTCTGCAACAGCGACACAATGATGTTTTCGACATCTTCGCCAACGTAACCGGCCTCGGTCAAATTGGTGGCGTCGGCAATGGCAAACGGCACGTTAAGAATTCGCGCCAAGGTTTGCGCCAACAGCGTCTTGCCCGAGCCGGTTGGGCCCATCAGCAAGATGTTGGATTTTTGCAGCTCGACTTCTTCTTCCTTGCCGTGGCTCTTGGCATCAATGCGCTTGTAGTGATTGTGCACCGCGACCGCGAGAATCTTTTTGGCGCGGTCCTGGCCAATCACATACTCATCCAGCACTTTTTTGATTTGCGCTGGCTTGGGAATCGTGGTCGGAAATTGCTGATCATCTTTGTCGACCTCTTCGGCAATGATGTCGTTGCACAACCCCAAGCACTCATCGCAGATATACACGGTTGGCCCGGCAATCAGCTTTTTCACTTCTTTTTGAGACTTGCCGCAGAACGAACAAGTCAGAGACGAACCTTCGCGTTTCTCGAGCGCCATAACTATGCTGTACATAGCACGCCGCACGCCGCTCCGTGACTACCCAATCACCGAGGCACAGCGATTTGTTGGCCTGGGGCACCGGGGCTGGCCGCCGGTGGCGCGCTAACCGGGTTTTGCCAGGTTGGACCACGTGCTGGCGCGACGGCGCGGCGCGGCGTGGGCTTGGCGCTTGGCCGGCGGCTACGCCGGTGCGCGCATTTGCAAGATCCACACGCGTTTGGCACTAGCCGGCTCGCGCACATCACAAATATCGGCGGGGCTCAGCAAATCACCTTGGCCACCCTCTTGCGCCATGGCTGCGATGGCTGCCGCCCGATCTTCAAAATGAATATGAATTTTGCCACGCACAAAAACCCCGAGCGCGGCTTCATACGCAGCAATCAGCAAGCCGGAGTTGGTATCGCGAGTATGCAAATCGCCGACGAAGACACCCGAGCCCAACAGCGGCACCGACCGATGCCATAGGCCGCGCACGGTGGCTTCGTCGAAATAGTTTTGTAAACCTTCGGCGATGATGGCGATACCTCCACCGTCGGCCAGCTCGCTGTATTTCTCCCGCAACTCAGCTACCAACGCCGGTAACCCATCCGCAGAAAACGCGTTCAGCACCCGCACTTCATGGTTGGCGGCGTGGGGCCCCAGCTCGTCGAGCGCGCGCTGCTTACGCTCAACCATGCCGGGCAAATCGGTTTCAATGTAAGGCAAATCCGGAAACTCCGACGTGAACCGCACGCCACGGCCCGACATGCCACAGGCCAATTCGATCACCGCGCTGACGCGACCTTCGGCAATTTCCTCGGCGATAATCGCATCGATCGCGCTGTGGCGGGCGAGCAGCATGCCTTGCAATGTCGCGGCGCCAGCGCGTCGCATGATCAGCTGCGCTGGCCGCGTCGACCAATACATCGCGCGTCCCAACGGGCTGCCAAAGCCCGGCGGCGACAAGCCGTTTTCGACCCAAGTTTGACCGGTATAAGCTGCGGTGGGGCTGATGCGAGCGTCCGACATGCGTGGAGCGTATCAGATGTCGCTGCCTTGGTGGCCTGGCTGCCGACGAGCTCGCAACTCGTGGATCACCGCAGCCTGGGCTTCCGCCGACAACGCGCTAGCGATCCACGGAAATATTGCAGTTTCTTCGGCCTGCAGATGATCGGCAAATTCGATCTGTAAGTTCGTCGCCACTACCGCCAGTTGCGCCCGTACCTTCGCGTCATCGGGTGAGTTGGCCACGGCTTGCAATAACTCACACAACTCTAGGACCTGCGGCCCGTGCCCGGCATGTTCGGCGTGCATCCGCTGCAGCGCTGGGTCCAGTGCCGGCACCAGCACTTGTAACCGAGGCAACAAACTCAATTCTTCGT
>JAGPDK010000342.1 GCA_018057605.1 Kofleriaceae bacterium
TTTGGACTGGCCGGGTTAGGCAAATTTCAGGGCGCTACCGCGATCGAAAGGAACCGTAACGAAGTTGGGATCCGCGCTGGGCTGACCAGCGCGTGCCTGGGTTTGGACTGGCCGGGTTAGGCAAATTTCAGGGCGCTACCGCGATCGAAAGGAACCGTAACGAAGTTGGGATCCGCGCACGGCCGGCCGGGGCCCCAAAGCCTTCGCGGGCCGAGTTCCTGCACCGGTTTGGCCGTTTGCGCCCCACTGTAGTGGAGCGATGCGATGGCCTGAAACGCCAAACGCCGCGCATCCCGAAGGACCGCGGCGTTTACCTGTTCATGCTGTGCACGGAGGCAACAGCGTCAACTCAGTTGCTTAGTTGCCAACACTACCGTGCGCCGACGCAGTGACCGAAACCGAGACATTCACGGATGCCTTGATGTTGGTGACCATACCAACCGCTGCGGCGATTTGGCCCGAGATGCACAGCGCTTGGTCTTTGAACGAACGCGCGATGTCGCCCGATGCGCGACCGAGTTCGCCTGCGGCCGAAGCCCAGCTTTCGATCGAAGCTTGCAGTGGTTTGAGGCGCGCTTCCACCGAGAACAATTCTGGCAATCCGGTGCGCAGTGCGCTTAGCGTCATTTCGGCTTTCGCCGTATCAACGATCACGCTGGCGTCGGCATCGACGGAGAATTCAGCTTTGGTGCATTCGACGTTAGCCGAAGCTTTCACTTCAGCGCTAGCGCGGCATTGCGCCGAGGCGTCAACTTTGGCGTTTCCTTCGCAACCACCGCTGCAGCTACCATTGCATTGGCCAGCGCATTGACCGTTGCATTTACCACCAGCATTGCCACCCGAGCAGGTGCCAGCGCAGGTACCGTTGCAGGTACCGCTGCAGGTGCCTTCGCAGGTCACGCTCATGTCAGCTTCGGCTTTGCCTTCGCACTCAGCAGCGGCGCGAGCCGAGGCTTGAATGTCGACTTTGCAAACCGCTGGCTTGTATACAACTTTAAGTTTGGCGTCGGCTTTGAGCGCCACTTTCATGTTGTCACGCACGCGAGTAAACACGCGAGCGCATACGTCGTTGGTTTCGCCTTTGAGTTCGGCTGCGTTCATTTGCAGCTTGTCACCCATCGTAGTGCAGCTGGTGCGCACAACTGCAGCGGTTTCATTTACCGTGGTTTCGAGTTGCGCCGTCGCGGTCAAGAATGCTTGCAGCTTGCGGCCAGCATCGCTGACGGCGTAGTTGCCGCAGCTATTTGGATCAACTTTGGATGCGCCCGAGCCTGGGATGCCCAGACCTTTTGGACAACCCGTAGCGGTGAGCGCAAGTGCGCTAAGACATGCAGCCGTGAATAACCGAATCGATTTCATATAACGTCAGCCTCCCTAAATGTGTTCGCTTCATAACGCAGAACGCGGCCGAATAGCCCGCAGTGGCAGGGTATTTTGTGAATGGCGCCATCAGGTGTTTTCGCAGCCACACCAGACGTGGCCGCGCCGATTGCGACGTACGTCACGAACCAAACAAGGCCAATGTATGTTGCAAACGAATTGCGATAACGGGCGTGCAATGGGCTAAATGCTAGCGACGCGACGGCGGCCGCAAAGTTTTGCAGGTTACCCCGCTAAGCGCGCGGATGACCAAGGCTTGGGTGCGTGGTTGGTCGGTACACAGCCACGGCTGTCGGCGGAGCGCCGTGGTCGGAGGGCCGAGTATGAAACGCTCGTTGCTGGGATTGCGCGCAGACGTTGTCGCCGCCGTGGCGAACGCGGGCGATGCTGGTTAGTCGGCCGCAACCCATGGTGCACGGCGCAACGGCAGGTGCACCACGCCGTTGTTGTAGACCAAGCATTCGCTGGCTGGGTCCAACACAGTTGTGGTCACGGCAAAGGCCGGCGTCCCCACTGGCAGGCTTTGTGCGGTGCCGTTGTGAAACGTATCCACTAGCACGCTTACGGCTTCGCCGGGATTGGCACCACGCAGTTCAACGTGAAACGCGCAACGCCGATTGCCGGCGGTGGCGGTATTGGTTTGATTCACCGCGAGCGTGCCCATATCGCCGGCGGTTGCCCCCGGCGTAAATGCCGTGGTGAAGGTTGGCCAGGTTGGGCGGCCACTGCCTTTGATCCAAGCGTTGCTGTACTCGGCGAGATCCAAACCGGTGCTCTGGGTTAGCGCTGCAATCACTTCGTCAACTGATAGCGCGCGCGGCTTGCCTAACAACGTGGCGATGGCAGCGACAACTTTTTGGCGTGAGCTCAGCACTTCAACTTGCCGGAACAACACCATCGGGCCCGGGCCGTAGACGTCGCCGTAATAATCAAACAGCTTGGGCTTGTCGCCAGGCACTGGGAAATATCGAGCCGGGCCAGAAAAACCTTTCCAGGCCGCAGCGGTAACTTTGGCAACGTTGGGCAGTTGCATGTCCTCGTAGACGTAGGTCAGGTACTCGGCCATGGCCTCTTTCCAAACGAAGTCATAGGTGTCCTTGAGGGTGGTTTGATCGCCGGCCCATTGGTGCACGATTTCGTGGTCGAGCGTATGTTGAGTTTGGTCGGCGTACGACGGCATAAATTGCGTTGCAAGATTATCGGCGAGCACAATGTTGCCTGGGTGTTCAAAGCCGCCCCAATACGTTGGGCCAGTTAAGATGCGCAGGTCAGTGCCGTACGGATACGGGCCAAATTGCGAAATCATCCAGTTCACAAAACCGGCTTGATACGCATCGTCGATTTTGCTTGCGATTTTTGTGGCCGGGCGATCATAGAGCGTAACTTTGAGCGGGCCCCACATGCCGCGCTCGGTCACCGTCCAGCCGTTGGTCGCGACGACGCCAAACGTGCTGTACGTCGGCCCGCCGGGAAATGCAAAATCGCACACGGTTTCGGTGGCCGAGGTTTCGGTGACGGTGCCAGGACACCGCACGGTGATACCCGCGGCGTGGGCGACGGTGAATTTGTAGGTTGCAAATTGATCGGGGCGGCTATCGCACGGCCCGAATTGATCGCAGCCGCCAACCCAACTTACCAAGTAGGTGAACGGATGGCCTTCGCGATCATTTTTGGTGGAGAAGCCAACTTGGCTGGCGCCTAGCGTTGCAGCAGCGACGTCCATGGTGGCCCCGAGTTCGAGCGTGGTGCCGGCCGCGACGCCGAGGCCACATGCGGTTAGTGCGCCGTTAGTGACGGTGCCGTCGACGGGCAGGCCGTTCCAGGTGACGTTCTGTGGGTTTTGACTGCGGAACGGTATGCTGAAACAATCACCGGCGGTGGTGACGGTGGCGCTGACGAGGACGGCGGCGGCGCGGCTGGTGAGGTCAAATTTGTAATCGTAGTGCGCGACGGTTGCTGCGATCGGGCCGGTGATCGGCGCGGCGTCGTCGGAGCAGGCCGAGGTTGCGATGGTGGCGAGGACGGTGAGGCCGGTGGCGATTCGGGCGAAGGTTGCGACGCGGCAAACCCTAGTACAGTGAGAGTGCATAGGCTTGCGGGGTAGCATATTTGGCGACGGAGGTGAACAAGGGAGTTTTTGCGGGGGCAGGTGTTTGCGTCATGCAAAACCCAGAACAGACCGTGTGCCAACGAATGTGGTGGATAACCAACCGGCGAGGAGTTGGTGCATTGAGTGCGCGTGTGCATGGACGAAACCCGCCACGGCGCAGCATGTATTGCGCATGTTTCGAGCGCGGTAGTCCGAGTTTCGTCGTCGGCACCGAGTACGCTTCAGACGATGTTGAAGTAGCGTAGGCGTTTCGATCGCTTACGCTTACGTGATCAGCATGGGGGATTACGCGGCGCGGCGTTTCCGCAAGAGCACCGCACCGACGAGGAAGGCGCCTAACATGGCAACGCTGCCGCCGCCGCTGCCGGATTGGCAGCCACAGCTGCCGCCGTCACCCTCGGCGGAGAAATAACAAGCAAAGCCGGCACCGACGGCGACACAGCCAAAGCCGTCCGGACAGGTGTCATTTTCGACGGTACAGGTTTCGGTGCAGAACTTTTGGGTGCCATCGTCGGCGCAAATGCTGCCCTTGCAATCATTGTTGCCGGCGCAGGTACCGCCGGTGGCTTGCTTGGCAACGGTGATTTTGATTGGCGCGGTGCGCACGGTGTTGCCCGAGGTGTCAGTTACCTGCGCAATGATTTCGTGTTCACCTTCGGAAAGATCATTGATGTTGATGGCAAATTTGTTGCCGGTGTCGGCCATGTCGTCAGTGCCACGCTCAAATCCGTTGACGATTAAGCCGACGGCTTCTACCGCAACGTTGTCAGTGGCGGTGGCGGTGGCGACAAACGTCGGCCCCACAGTGGCGTTGGCTTTCGGTGAATCGAGCACGATGGTTGGTGCGATGGTTTCAGTCGGGCGGGCGCCAAGGGCGGCAAGCAAACGCTTGGCGCTATTGGTGTTGTTGCCACCTGACGTTACGGGGCAGGAGCACGAGATCGTGGGTTGTTGCCCAACGCCGGTGCCGCACTCAGCTTCTTGATTGATGAATGATTTTGGATTCGACGGGGCTGATGGCGTGTATGACATCACGTCGCGCGGCAGACTCTTGTGCTCCAACGACAAGACATGGCCAATCTCGTGGGCGACGGTGGCGCACAGCTCGGTATTGTTTTGCGCGCTGTGGTTCTCGGCAAAGTTGAACGCGATGCCAGCTTCGGTGACGCCGCAGAAATTGTCGGCCGCCGCAATGCCTAACAGGGTGTTGCCGCGCCCGATTTCTTCCCCGGTGCCGCCAACGATGGCTTGCACATATTTGCCCGATGTTGGTTTGGTTTCAACAAAACGTACGTTGTATGGTTTGTACTGCTCTTTGACGCACGCCACGACGGTGTTCCAATTGAAGTTATTGGAAAGCGGCGCAATGACAAATGAGCCACTGGAAAAGATGCGCGACGACACCACGTTGGTCGCTGAGTTCGTGTTGCTTCCGACGGTGAAGCTGCCGCCTTGACGGTTGAGCCAAATCACCCGAGCCGCCGCTGAATACGGCGTATGCGGGCTTTGCGCGACGGTCGGCATCACCTGGGGCGTGCCGCACCAAGCGCCATGCGGTGTAATGGTGTCGTTGGTTTCAGCGTGCGCGGCGCTCGCCCAGCCGAATGTTGTTAGACCTACGGTCACAGCGAGGGCTGCTTGGGACAGAATGCTGGAACGACGATTCTTCATAGTCTTGGCCTCAGGTTAATAGAGCGCGCGACGGGTTGCCTTGCTTACGAGGTGCGGCGTTTGCGCATCAGGATTGCGCCAATGAAGAATGCTCCTAACATTGCAGCGCTGCCGCCGCCGCTGCCGGATTGACAGCCACACGCGCCACCGCCGTCATCGGCTGAAAAGTTACAAACAAAGTTGGTGCCTACGGCAACGCAGTCAAAGCCGCCGGGGCAGGTATCGTTTTCGATGGTGCAGGCTTCAGTGCAGAATTTTTGCGTGCCATCGTCGGCGCAAAGGTTGCCTTTGCAATCGGTGTTGCCAAGGCAACTGCCGCCGGTCGCTTGTTTGGCGACGGTGACTTTGATGGGCGCGGTGCGTGCGGTGTTACCGGAGGTGTCGGTCGCTTGCATGATGATTTCGTGTTCGCCTTCCGGCAAATTCACGGCGTTGATTGCGTATTTATCGCCGGGGTCGGCCATGTCATCGGTGCCGCGTTCTTGGCCATTGACGAACAGCGCCACGGATTCCATCGCCATGTTGTCTTTGGCCGTGGCCGTGACCGTGAACGACGGCCCGACCGATGCGTTGGCTTTGGGCGAATCGAGGGTGATTGTTGGCGCAACGGTTTCAGTTGGTCGGGCACCCAGCGCAGCAAGCAACCGCTTGCCGCTGTTGGTTTTGCCGGCTGAGGTGGGCGGGCAGGTGCACGCACTGGTTTGCCCTGGTTCGGTGCCGCACGTCGATTCGGCGTTGACGAATGATTTCGTGTTCGACTGAGAAATTGGGATGTACGACATCGTGTCTTGGCTCAAGATTTCATGTTCCAACGAAAGGACGTGGCCGATTTCGTGGGCGACGGTGGCACAGAGTTCTTCGTTTTGTCGGCTGATGCCCTGGTGCGCTTCGGAAAAGCTAAACGCAATCCCAGCTTCAGTTACCCCGCAAAAATTGTCGGCTGCAGCGATACCCAACAAGCCTTGGCCACGGCCCAGCTCGTCGCCGGTGCCGCCCACAACGGCTTGCACGTATTTGCCCGAGGTTGGTTCGGTTTCAACGAAGCGAACATTGTAGGGCTTGTAGTGGACCTTGACGCAGGCCACCAAGGCCGTCCAGTCGAACTGGCTCGACATCGGTGGAATCGTGAACGAGCCGCTTCCAAAAATGCCGGTACTCACGGCATTGGTGGCCGCATTGGTGTTCGGGCTCCCGGTGTAGGTGCCACCTGCTCGATTAAGCCACACCACCCGCGCCGCAGCTGCGTATGGGGTGTGAGGGCTTTGCGCGACGGTGGGCATCACCTGCGGCGTGCCG
>JAGPDK010000020.1 GCA_018057605.1 Kofleriaceae bacterium
GGCTACATCTATGAACATGCTGCAAAAAAGCTTAGCTGCACTGATGTTGGTTGCCGGCGGCACCACCTTGCTCTACGCGGCGCCGGGTGATGCCCAGGACGACAAAGCCGACAAAGACGACAAAGCCGACAAAGCCGACAAAGCCGACAAAGCGGCGGAACCTGAAGACGCCAAAAAATTAGCCGACGAAGGCAAAGGTAAAAAGCCTGAAGTCTGGCTGACCATTGCGCAACTACAGGTGGGTGTTGAAGAATTATCGACCCAAGCATCGGCAGATCTCAATCACGTTAACCAGTTACGATTAGCGTCGCAGCGTGGCCAGGATCCCATCAAGCTCGACTGTGTGAACGACAAATTGCTACAGATGAAAGGGGAGCGCAACCTCCTTGATGCCAGCACGGGCAACGTTGGCGATGCGGTGGCGTTGGTGAATGAAGAAAAGGGTAATCAAGCGATGAAAGGCGTACGTAAGATTGCCGGCAAGATTCACAGTTTGCGTGAAGCTGCGGATGCCTGCATCGGCAGTACCGAAGTGTTTTACCAAGGTGATACCCAAGTTGACTGGAATGGCCCAGAAACCGACGATCCCGATGGTAACGGTTTTGACTCCACCCTCGAACCGCCTGCTTACGCCTCGCCTTTTAGCTGATGGACGCCGGTCGCGGTGCCGCTCGCAAAGGCGATATGTGGCCAAGTCCACAAAATATCGATGAATATTATGCCCTTAGGGCATTTGTTTCATTTCGACCACGGCTTGGCATGTGCAGCGTCGCGTTGCGGTAGTTCGTGACATTCGCAATACCGTGGCACCAGATGCCGTGGTACATGCGGGAGGCCCAACGCCGTTTGGCAAGCCACGTTGCCCTCGGCCGAAGCAGATTTTTAGCTTTTGAACCGCATCAAACAGGCTGTCATGGAACCGCGCAAAGAAGACGCAAAACCTCGCCCTCGACTGGCGCTACAACCGGTCATCGTTAAAATCTACAAAGCTGTAGGCGTGATTGCCTTGATGGCGATCTTGGTCGGCTTGTTGAGCTTTTTGATCGTCAATGTCTTTTATTTTTTGGATCACACGTGGGTCCGCCCGGTGGTGTTGTCGCCAACTCATCAGCGGGTGATCGATGCTTCGACCCAGCTTGCTGATGCCAAATTGCGCGCTTCGCAATACCAAACCGAGAAACTCGAAATCGAAGCTGGGCTCGCTGAGGTAGATCGCGTGGTGGCGTCGGCGGACAAGTATCTTGCCGAGACGTCACCGTTGGTGGCCGCGACACCTATCAAGACCACCGATGCGGCACTGTTGCGTCGACAAATCGACCAAGTGATTCTTGATCGGCAGCGCGCCGAAGGCCAACGGCCAACACTCAAAGAGCGACAGGCGCACATTGCTGTGCGGATCAAAGAGCAAGACCAGTTTGTGAATCGGTTGGCAAGTTCACCATATTTGCGTGCAGTCGAACGCAAGTTGGTGATTGCGTTTGTGCCTTATCAGAATCTCAAGAATGTCAAAGTGGGCACGCCCTTGTACGGCTGTTCATGGGGCCTGGTGCTGTGCTCGCGGGTTGGTAAGATCATCGGTGTTATCGATGGTGAAGTGACAGATATGCATCCGCACGACGAAAGCGTACAGCGCGGCCTGATGGTTGAAGTGCAGTTGTCGAAACCGTCGGCGGAAGAAGACCGCGTGTTGTTTGCTGGCGGCAAGCCGCTGTGGTTGTTCTAGATAGCTTGTGACTTTGTCGCGCGGCGGTAAAAAAATTCGTCCAACGCGTTGATGCAATTGCAGCGTGTTCCAGTCGAAGTTGCAGATGCAAATGACAATGCAGACAGCGAATTGCAGCTGTAGCTGCATGTAATTGCAGCTGTAGTTGCAGGTGCAGTTGCAGGTGTAGTTGCAGGTGTAATTGCAGGTGTAATTGCAGGTAATTGCAGGTGTATTTGCAAATAGTGTCCGTCATTTTTCGGCGGTACCGCGACTTGTCATTTGAGTAAGTTGGACTAGATTCCCGGCCTACCACCGCCAGTGAACCCATCCAACAATGAGCGAAGCACAACCAAACGGTTTTAACTATTGGAAACGCGCGTGGGGTAACGCGTTTCGCCAGCGCGCCTTTGCCAACGATGCGATCAGCGGCCTCACGGTAGCGGCTGTTGCCTTGCCGCTCAACGTGGCGCTTGCGGTGACTTGCAATCTGCCGGCAATCGCTGGTGTCGTCGGCGGCATTATCGGCGGTGCCATCGCCGCGATCTTTGGCGGCAGTCGGCTACAAGTTACTGGGCCAGCCGCTGCACTGAGTTCGATGGTCATCACCATCTCCGCCAAATACGGCCCGCAAGGCGTAGCTGCGGCCACACTCGTTGTTGGCTTTGTCCAGTTGGCCATGAGTTTCATTCAAGCCGGCCGGTATGCGCGCTTTGTGCCTGAAATCGTGCTGGCCGGATTCACTACTGGGGTCGGGCTCAAGCTGCTGGATCAACAGTTGCCAGAGCTGCTTGGATTTGATTATCGCGTCCAAGAAATGGCGTCGATGATGCATGAGCCGCAGTGGCTGCATGAAGTGAGCTTGACGTCGTTTGCGGCGGGCCTAGCGGTGATGTTCTTCTTGGTCGCGATGCGGCCGTACAAACGATTTCCGGCGGCGCTGTTTGCGTTGATCTTGGTTACCTTCGTTAGCCAGTATGTAAGTTCTGGGCTCAAAACCGTGGGCGATATTCCAAGTGGTTTGCCACAGTTGATGTTCCCGCAAATCGCCGACAACAAGTGGGTCGATATCATCTTGGCAGCCGTGCCACTAGGCTTGCTTGCCGGCGTCGAGAGTCTGCTGTCGGCTAGTGCGATTGATCGGATGACCCATGCTGCAGGGGTCTCCAAGTATCATCCGAATCTTGAGCTGTTCGGGCAAGGTCTGGCCAACTTGGGCACATCGCTGTTTTCGGGCATGCCGGTGTCTGGTGTTGTCGTGCGTTCGTCGCTCAATGTTGCCGCCGGTGGCAAGACCCGCATGTCGGCGTTATTTCATGCGCTGTGGCTGTTCTTAGCGCTGGCGTTTTTTACTGGCTATATTCGGCACGTACCATTACCTGCACTCGCCGGCCTGTTGTGTGTCATTGGATTTCGGCTGGTAGAAGCCAAACATTTCGTTGAGGCATTTAGGACCGCACCGCTTGAAGCCTTGGCTTTCGGGTTGGCCTGCGTCGGTACGGTAACCGGACACTTAATGATTGGGCTCGTGTTGGGTATTGCCGTGGGCTTGTTCGCCGAATGGTTGCACAAGCGCAACGTCGATACCGTCACGCCACTCGACGATCACGCGCCGAATCAGCGAGCGCGAATTGTCCGACGTGGTTTCGCTGAACCAGGCGCGCCAGCGGTGGTAAAATCCCCAGTGCAGCGAGCGACGTTACCTTCCGCCCGCAAATGGGTGCCGAATGTTCGCTCGACACCGTTGGTCCCGCCAACCGCGTTTGTGCATCCCCATGCCACCGTGATTGGTCGAGTAATTCTTGGTGACAATGTACACGTGTCGGCCGAGGTGTCGTTGCGTGCCGATGAAGGCGCGCCGTTTTATATCGGCAACAATACCAATGTTCAAGACGGCGTAATTTTACACGCCTTGCAAGACAAGTACGTGTGGGTTGATGGTGCGCAATGGGCGATTTTCGTCGGCAACAATGTCTCCATGGCGCATCAAGCCTTGGTCCACGGGCCGTCCTATATCGGCGATGATTGTTTCATTGGGTTTAAAGCGGTGGTGCACAACGCCGTGCTAGGCGCTGGCTGTTTTGTTGGCATTGGCGCGGTGGTGGTCGGTGTTGATGTGCCGGAAAAACGCTACGTGCCGCATGGCAGCATCATTGATGATCAAGAAAAAGCCGACGACCTACCGCCGGTGACGCATGACCATCAACATTTCAACGAAGATGTAGTTGAAGTCAATCGTGGCCTCGCGGCGGCCTATCGCGCCAAGCTAGTGGTTAATCCTCCGAGCGCGCGCCGTGCTGCCGCAGTCCGCTTGCGGCCGGGCGCGTGGGACACCGGTGGCGACGATACGCTCAAGTTTTAGAGATGTGACAAGGACCCAATCATTATGAGTACAGCTCAAATCATACTAGGCGCCGGGATTGGCGTGATACTTGTGTTGGCCGTGCTGGCGGCGATTTCGGTTAAGACCGTACGCGAAGGCGAAGTGGGCGTGCGCTTGAGCTTTGGTGCGGCGGAGCGCACGCGCGATGGTGCTTTGCGCTTACGCTCACCGGGGCTGCACTGGGTGCTGCCGTGGATGCGGCTAGAAACCGTGAATATTGCCGAACAAGTGACGGACCTAAGTGCCGCACTGCCGCAGACGATGGCCGCTGACGGCACGGTATTGCGGCTCAATTGGTCGGCGCGGCACCAAGTGGAGCGCACCCAAGTTGATACGTATTTGTTCGGCCTGCGGCAACCACGCGCGCACGTTGAAGGCATTGTGGCTTGCCATCTGCGCAATCAACTGGCGACGATGACCGCCATGTCGCTGCGGCAAGATGGCAATCTTGTTGCCACCGAAGGCGGTCCCGCCGTCGCACATGCCGGCAGCTTTGCCTATTTGCGGCGCAAGCGCGGCGATGTGAGCCGGCAATTTGTGGCCGACCACAGGGCGTCGATGTTGGCCAACTACGGCACTGACGTTGGTGCACTTGACCTTTTGGATGTTGACCCACCCGAAGCCTTGGCCGACGCACTTAATGCTGTGGTTCGGGCCGAAGCCGAAGCTGATGAGAATTTTTTCCGCGCATCGTCGGAATGCAAACAAACGGTGTTGGCCGCAGACCACAGTCTACAGCTGGCGACAACGCGTGCCCATGCAGTGCAAAAAGAGATCGAAACACTCGGCCAATACCTTGAAGGCCTACGCGTCAATCAGCAGTTGGAAAGTTATGTGCAGCGGCGCCAGCACGAAGTGCTTAAAGGTGCCCGCACTACCTACGTTCGCACCAAGGAGTCACTATGAATCCGTTGTCATTGGCAATTGGCGCGGCCGGGGCGGTGGCGCTCATCGGCGTCGTCGTCGTAGTTTTTGCTATGTTTTCGGTTTCCGTGCCAGAAAACACCAGCGCAGTGATTTTGCACTTTGGCAAAGTTAGCCACATTCACGAGAAGCCAGGTTTGTTGTGGCTTGCCGCACGGCGCATGCCTTGGTGCGAAGTGAAGTTGATGTCGCGGGCTCGCGATTATCGCGCGTACGACGACATTCACAGTAACGATGAAGCCGGCACCTACGTGCGGGTTGATGCGTGGGTTGAATTGCGCGTGATTGACCCTGTCAAATCATTGTTCGCAGTTGGCAATCTCAATGATGCGTTGCGCAGCGTGACCTACGATGCGGTTGCTGCGGCGCTTGGCGCTCGAAAATTCGCTGAAATTGTGCAGAATGATGCAACGATCGCAGCGTCGATTTGCAGCGTTATCGCCAAGGCCGCGGCGCCCTGGGGCGTTGAAGTCCAAGCGTTCTGGCTCAAAAATATTCATGTGCGCACCGAGCTTGAAGATCAACTGACCCAAGCGATTGCGGCCCGGCTCGACTTAGCCAAAGCCCGCATCGAAGAAGAGGGTCGGTTACGGATTGAAGATCTCGAAGCGCAGACTCAGCTAGACGTTGCGGAAAAATTAGCGCACGCTAAAGGTCAGTATCCCGAGAAGGTGGGTGCCGCCTACCAAAAACTTGGGGCCCAACCGGTGGTGCTCGATGCGTACCAAACGCTGTTACGATTGGGCACGTATGATGCGTCACGCACGGTGGTGTTCGACGGCTTTGCCAGCAGCGACGTGCGCGCCATGGACGCGGCCATGATGGAAGTGATGCCACAACCGGTGAGTCGCGGTTAGCCGCAGCTCGGCGCTAACGATACTTCACTACGCCGTGTGCTCGCGTTCAAACTTGGCTAGCGCAGCGACTAACGCGTGCACGCCGGCCTCGGGAAACGCGTTGTAGATGCTGGCCCGTAACCCACCGACGGAGCGATGGCCACGTAGCCCCGAAAATCCCAGACTCTCGGCGCGGCTTAAAAAAGCCTCTTCGAGCGTCGGGCTGCTGGCCCGGAACGTCACGTTCATCTGCGACCGGCTACCCTCGGTGGCAACGGCTCGCCACAGTTTGCTACCGTCGAGAAAATGGTAAAGCACCGCGGCTTTGCGGCGATTGCGTTCGCCGATGGTCGCGAGGCCACCTTGTTCGGCAATCCACGCGATAGTTTGACCAATCACAAAGATGCCTAAGGTGTTAGGCGTATTGTGCATCGATTTTTCGTGGTCGAACACGCGATAGTCTTCCAGCGGTGCCAGGCTCGGGGCCGCAGTGGCTAAAAACGAGCGGCGGGCAATCACCAATGAAATCCCCGACGGGCCAAGGTTCTTTTGCGCGCCGGCGTACAGCAACGCGTATCGCGAGATGTCGATCGGCCGGCTGAAAATATCGCTTGATGCGTCGCAAACCAACGGAATGTCACCGACCGCGGGCGGCTCGGTCCATTGGGTGCCGTAGATCGTATTGTTGCTGGTGAAGTGCACGTAGCGCGGCGCGGCCGACAGCGTTAGCTCGGTTGGGATCGCGCTGAACTTGCTGGCTTCGCTGCTGCATGCGAGGTGCACCTTGCCGAAACGTTTGGCGGCTTCGATCGCTTTGCCCGACCAAACGCCGGTGTGGCAGTAGTCCGCCGTTTGCTCGGCAGCCAAAAAATTGCGCGGAATCTGGGTGAAATGCGCGGTGGCGCCGGCGGACACGAAAAGTACGGCGTAGTCATCGGGCACGGCTGCGAGATGCCGAATACTGGCCTCGGTGCGGGCTAACACTGCGCCAAATTCTGGGCCACGATGGCTATGTTCAAGCAAGCCAATGCCCGACCCGTCGAGGTCGATGATGGCGGCAGCGGTAGCGGCTACCACGGCGGGTGGCATCATCGCTGGACCCGAAGAAAAATTGAGGACCCGAGGTAGCGCCGATGACGACATGGGGGCAGCTTACTCGATTGCAGCGCCGGTCGCAGCGACTGGTGCCGCGCAACAGTGCTCGTCTTCCACCCCGCGCGAGTAACGTGCGGTAGGGCGAATTTCGGCGGCTTGCCGGCGAAAGAGGGACCGGGAAGGGTCCCTATCTCTCAAGGTCTTCGAAGTAATACACCGTCAATGTGATGCAGTGAAATGCTTCGTCACTTGACTGGGTTACTTGAATTTCAGTCACGCGACATTCAGGGTGGTCATGTATCCACGCTGAGCACTTTTCACCGAGTTGCGCGCGGTCCATGTGCATGGTCGCGGAAAAGATCTTCACACCGTTGAATTGCAGATCGGGACGGAAAATCGCGCGCCCAGTTGAGTTGCCGTTAGGGGACATTAGCGCCGGAATCTACAGACCTTCGGGATCGCTGACCACGGCATCGATCGCAAAACTTCGGACAAATCGCCGCAGGTGCCTGCATTTGTCGTCGAGAAATCGCCACTCGTGCGGAAATCGCCCGTTGCGCACTGTAGGGAAAGGTGCACACATCAGGCGCCGTCACGCGCACGATCGCGATAGAACGCGAGCGCGGCAGGTGGAATCCCGCCAGTTACCTTATCGGCGGCGAGCGTCCCGCGTAGCCACAGGGTGCGCTCGACCATGAGTTGAAAAACTTTCAATAGTGCGTCCGCCACGGCTGGGCCGTTTGATTGCTCAAGATGCAGCAACGCGTGGGCAATGGCTTCGAGCGTGGCTAGCCCGCCACTTTTGGGTTCGGCGCGTAGCCGATATGCCGTTGGCGCAGCGGTGGGCAGCGTTACGCACGGCAACGCGGCAAGCCCGGGCAGCCGGCCGCGCATTTTGCTTGCTTGGCGCCAGTTGCCGTCGGGCACGATCAATACCGGGGCGACTGGCTGGGCGGCGGCGACCCATGCGTCGATCGGTACGGCGTCATCGGCGGGAAACAGCAACATCGCTTGTTCGTGGGGCGCGATTAGTTGTCCGAAATCCGGACGTGGTTGCGCGTGTTGCGCGGCGCTGCCTTGGCCAAGTTCAAAGGTGGTGGTGCGCGGCAGGCACGCAGCTGCGAGCAACCCGGTATTGGTGGGTTTGCGGGCTTCGCGATAATGCAGCAACAAGATGAGCCGGCTGTGGGTGGCTACTTGCGGTAGCTCGGCACAAATACATAATGGCGCGTGCATATGGCAGCGTTCACAGCGCAGTTCGGCGTTGTCGCGTCGGCTCACGGCGCGACCATATGTCAGCGCAGGTGAGCTGGGCAGCTGGGCTGACAACCATGTCGCGATAATTCGACCAACTCGCAACGCGGACGGCGAGCGCCTTGCGAGCGTTTCTGTAAGTGCCAGTATTCTTTGATGAAAGCCTGAACGCGTAGCACTTCGATCTTGGCATCCCTGGCGCAATAGCTAGAGCCATGAACAACCTTTTAACGTCCATGCTGACAAGTTCTATGGTGCTCGTTGCAGTCGCCGCCGGTGGCTGCACTCCAACCGAGTTAGATCAAACGGTTGCCATCGCGAAGGCCGGTAACAACGTGGTGATTTCGACCTCCACGGTTGTGTCCGGTGGGTTTGGTTGCGGGGGCTGGGCCACACCCGGTGACGGTCCGCTCTACGTCTCGAATGATCGCGGCGCGACGTTTACGCGGCTTGACCTGGATACTGCTGATGCACCGGTGACCGCACTGACGTCGCACCAACAGGCATTTTATGCACTGCGCGATCGTCTCGGTGGCTATTCGATTGAAACATCCAGCGATGGCCAACAGTGGACCGCAGTTGCGACCGGGCCCGATCACGGCTACAGTTTAGTGAACTCGGGCAACACGTTAGCCATGATGCACGACCAAGGCTTGTTGGTCAGCCATGATGGTCGAACCTGGACCGATCGCGGACTGCCAGCGCAGTTGTATAATCCGGTCTTCACCGTCGCTGGTACAAGCCTCGTGGTGGCGGATCACAGCGGCGTGTTGTATGTCGAAGATGCGGTCAGTCAATGGACTACACTGACATTGCCAGGGGTAACTCAATTGCATCGTTTGGCCACGATCGATGGTCACGCGGTGGCTTTGGTTCACGCGACGCGTGGCAATGCCATTGAACAGGCGTTTTTGGTGCAAGTGAATCTCGACGCACCAGAGTTGTCGTCCTTTATTGCGGTGGATGAATCGATTTCCAATTTGCTTGATACGCCGGCTGCAACGCTCTTCAATGATGGCAGCGCTGCTGCCGATCGCACGCAACTTGCCACCCGAGCTGCGCGCACCGAGGCCTTTGTGGCTGGTGCAGTCGACGGCAATGATGTTGTTTTGTTGCACGACCACAGCATCACGATGTCGCAAGATGGTGGTCGCTCGTTTAATGCCGCGATTGAACTGCCATTGCGGTAAAAACAGGCACGGTCAACAACGGATTGCATATCGATTCATCGCGAGACGTGATGAAATCGCGCCATGACATGTGCAGCTCGTTACGTCGGATCGATCGCTTGGTTGATGCTTGCAGCCTGCGGTCATGCGACGCCAACGGGGAATGCTGCGGGCGCGCCGGCTGGGTCACAAGCTAGTGCAGCGCCGCTCAAGGTTAGTGCGGTGCGCTCCATCGACTGGGGCACGCGCAAATATTCGGTAACCTTAATGGAAGGTGAAGGCGAGTTGCCGTTTGCGGTCGTTGATCGCCGATATCAAGCGGTGATTGGCAAAGGTGCCGTCGAGCGTCTGACCCTATCGGCGCCGACATTCGCGGACCTGACCGGTGATGGCGAGGAAGAAGCGATCGTGCGCTTCGACTATCAGCCTGGTGATCGCGGTGACGAAGGCTTTGATACACTGTTTGTGTTCACGGCCGACAAGCCAACACCACTGGGCCGCGTCGAAGGCGGCAAGTTAGCTGGGCACGGCAGTATCGCGGCTTTCGTGGTCGAGCCGACTGGGAGTTCCCGGGCAGCGGGTCCGCCTGGCAACAAACTTGTTGTCACGCGGCGCAACACGGAAGCGCCCGAAGCCGGGCCGTGGTTAGAATCGTATGTTTGGGATGGACGCTTCTTTTCAAAGCGGGACTAGCCCACGCTGTGCGGAAATCAAGCGCTTGGCTTCAACGTGCAAGCCCGCTGCTAACCGCCGTTTTTGTTGCGGATGACCAGGTACACGATGCCGCCGATGATTGCGCAAATCATCAAGATGAACATGATGATCTTAACCGCGCTATAGGGCCGCTCGCCGCTGACTTCGCCAGTGCGGGCGTTCACGGTGACGCGAAAAACCTTGTTGTTGTAGTGAAATGCCGAGAGCCACAAGGGTAACAAAATATGTTTCCAGGTTACTTCGCGGTAGTCGACATTTTTTGATGAGATGCGTTGCTCGTCGCCGCCGATGTCGCGACAGATCTCTTGATTGATTTTGGGTTCCATGCGGATTTTGGCTTCATCAAAACCCTCGCGGAGCGGCAGCCGTTGTCGCTCGGCCATAAAACCGGCGAGATACTTGGCGTTGAACGGCGCCAGTCTTCCGAGATCCCAGGGTTCGAGATCGTGCAACAACCGAGTTGGCAAGCTGGTCGAGCTACAGACCAAGACATCGTCGAAGGGGACCTGCACGGTGCCCGACGAATCCGACCAGCGAGTCCGCCGCTCTTGTTTGGTTTGTTCCTTGCCGTTGCCGTCTTTGTACGTCACGGTTACGTAGTAATAATCGCCGCGTTCGCCTTGGTAGTCGGTAACGGTGGACGTATCGTAGGTCCAGTACGGCAAGTAAACTCCGTCGAGACCATCGCGTTTGGCGCGTTCGACTAACTTGAACGGTGCGAACCAGCGCGACTTCAACCAACCAACAAAAAGTTCTTGCGCGGTGTCGCGTTTGGTTTCAAACGGCAAGACCGCTTGTGGTACCTGCATGGGTTCGGGCGGTAACTCAATTACCATCGCACTGTCGCAAAATGCGCAACGGACAGCGTGTTTGGCTGACATCGTGCGCGCACCGCAATTCTTACATTGGATCTCCGTGCCGGCCGCGGCGGTTGCGGTGGCTGGCATGGCCGTGACCTGGCGCAGCGTCGCAAAAAAATCAATTTCAACGATGGGCGTGTTGCTGGTTTCAACCGGCTCGGCATGACCACAGTGTTCGCACAGCAAGGCACCCGTGCCGGGCCCGAAGCTGGTGTTGGCACCGCAGTTGACGCAAGGAAACTGATTGATAGCGGCCGATGTTGCGGACATGCGTTAGTGACAGTTGCCGCCGTTACAATCGACGGTGCAGGTCGCACCCTCGGCACACGACTGCGCGCAGTTGCCACCGTTGCAAGTGATCGCGCAGGTCGAGCCAGCATCACACGATTGGCTGCAGCTACCACCGTTGCAATCAAAGGTACATGCTGCGCCAGCCGGGCAGGCTTGGTTGCAATTGCCGTCGTTGCAATCGAGCACAATGGATGCGCCGGTTGGGGCCGCTGCCACATCAGGTTCCGCCATCGTGGCAGGCGTTGTGGTCGTGGTGTTGGCCGGAGTGCCAGAGACAAAACAACCGGCCATACATAAGGAAACGACCAGACCGAGCGAGAATGACTTCATGAACGAAATAGTATCAATGATGCACGATTCACTCAAGTGACCCAGCGCTTGTGCGCTTTGTCGACGGTACTTTCTGTGCCTGGTGTGGGCACTGCGCGTCGCCGGTGTACGCCCGTTACCCAGTGGCTTAGAACCAAGTCGTTGCGCCGAGCATCAGCAGCACATAGTGCGACTTGTATTGGCCATGATTGACTGGGTTTTCAGCTTGTGATTCCAACGGAAACGCAGCTTGGCCTGGGTCCCAGCCAGCGCGATCGAGCACGGGGGTCTCGGTGCCATCGCCGACGCAGCCGCGCATCGTGTTGGTGGGGTTGCAATCGCCGCCAACGTTGCGGGTGCCTTGCAGTGCGACGCCGGCACCAACATCAAATTGATAGCGGTCGAGGCGATAGCTGGCGCCACCGGTCGCCATGATGCGTGCAGCACCGTCGAAGTCGAGCCGTTCCCAGCCGGCTTTGGCTGCACCGGAATCGTAGGCAGCGCCAGCGCGCAGGGTAAGGTCGTGTCCGGCAACCGGACTAACATAGCTGCCGCCTAACCGGACTGAATAAGTGTCGCGAAAGCCATGGCGCACGTAGGCATCTTTGATATCGATTTCGCCGTTGATGAGGCCTTTGACGGAGGCCTTGGTATCGCTGGCTGCGCTCCAGTTTTCCCATTGTACGTTGAGTTCAATATCGCCGCGCATGGTGCCGGCTGCGTCGAGGAATTGGTAGCGCCCGCCAACTGATGCAAACATCGGCAACATGAAATCTACGCAGGCTTTGAGCTCGTCGGGGTTGGTGCCTGGTTGGCACAAAGGGTCGGGCTCGATAGCGTTGGTGAAGAACACCGGTTGGTTTGATAGCCGCGCATCTTTGCTTGGCGTGATGACGGCAGTGCCGACGGCATGCGATTTCATCGCCGCGGTGTATTGTGCTGCGAGTTCGAGTGCCGGCACCGGCCGGTAGGTCAGGCCCACCGACCAGCCCGGCACAAATGAATCTTTGGCTTCGAGTTGAACATTGCTGTCGCTGCCGGCCCACTCAGGATAATTTTCACCGACCCACGTGAAGCGGCGGGAATCAACTTGCGTGATGCCCCAGGTGAAGCGCGCCCCAACGTCGAGTTGTGGCAAAATCCGATACGCGACCGCTGCTGTTGGGTTAATGGCGGTGGCGTTTTGGTTGACGATGTCATAGCGGCTCGGCGGTGGCGGGGTGCTGGCATCGTCGAGTTGATAGTCGTCGCCGATGCTGCGCGTTGGGTAGGCGTTGGGAGCGAAGATGGCAAAACCGGCCGAGAACCCTTTGAGTACGCGATCAAAATTGTGGGTCACGCCAATGAGTGGAATCGCTTGGAATGATCCAAATCCGATTTTCGGTTTGGCATTGTCTTCAATCACGCCGTAGCGTTCGCCGGCCCACGCTAGATTTTGCCCTGGCACCGCATCGTAGCTGCCGTTACGTTGAAAACTTTGTGCGTGCGAAATCAGGGATGTACCGAGGGAAATTTGTGTACCCGATGATTTGGCCATGCCTGCAGGATTCGCGGCGATGGCTTCGGGCCCTTCGGCCGAAGCGATGGCGGCACCGGCACGCCCCGTGGAAATCGGGCCAGTGCCGGGCAAAAATAGACCACCGGCCTGTGCACTAGCGGTGCTAGCGACGAGCACCACGGTGCCCAACATTACTTTTCCCGTCATGTCGAGGGTATCACCGCGCTATGCCGGCGCTGTCAAGGCTGCGGTGGGGCGGATTGTTTCCTTGATTAAGTACGTGCGCGTCCTTGTTGCGTCGACAAATAGCTGGCACGTCGCCGGCATTTATCCCGCCGCGACGTACCGGCGTGTCGGGGTGCATTCAATGGGTTAGCACAAAGCCGGGATAGTAATTTAATGCACAAGTCCTAAGGTGTGAGGATGTAGTTGTGACCGCTACGTTGCGCCTACTGGCGACGCCCATAGAGACTGTGACGCGACGCAACGAAGCAAATTCGAATGCGGCGAAAAGCCGCAAACCCGATCAAAAACTAGCGATGGCTCGACGATCTTGCGTATTATCCGAACATGCGAAAATTAACCCGTGTCCGTCGGGCACCTGCGTTGTGGGTAGCGGCGGTCGCTTCGATTAGCCTACTAAGCGTGGGTGCCAGTTGCGGCCCAAGTCGCACCAGTCAAAACGGCAACGACGCCGGCGTCGACGGTGCATCTGACGCTACGCCGCAGCCGCACGAACTCAGTGCCATCATGGTTACGCCGACCAATCCGTTGATTGAGCTCGATCTTAACGCCGGTGCGTCGCAGCCGTTTGTGGCAACGGGCCTCTTTCTCGATGGCGTCGATGAGGATTTGACGACGCAGGTGACCTGGGACGTAAGCGATCCGGTGGTTGGCACCATGAGTGCGAACACGCTGATGATTCCAGCGTTTGCAACATCCGCAGTCCATGTTGCGCGGATCAACGCCAAGCTCGGTGCGCTCACCGGTACTGCGCAAATTACCGTGGTGGCGTATCGCCGTAGCGGTCCGACGCAAGACTTCTTTTTTGTCTTGCCGTATCAAGACGCCGCCGGTCAAGCGACTCGCCCGCTCGATTTTTCGACGACGATTCCCGCGCTTGACGTTTTCTTTTCGATGGACACTACCGGCTCAATGTTTGGCTCGATTACCAATTTGCAAAACGCGTTGACCACCGTGGTGGTGCCAGGCGTGCTCGCGGCCGTGCCCGATAGTCAGTTTGGCGTTGGCGCTTTTGAAGATTTCCCTGTCGACGGGTATGGTTCGCCGCACGGCTCCGACTGTGGTCGCGGTGGCTTGGCCACGCCGGATCAGCCGTTCCATCTGTTCCAAACCATAACTCCAACAATCACTTCCGTGGCGACCGGCGTTAGTCAGTTGCGAACGGCGACGGGGCCAATCGGTTGCGGGCAAGACTGGCCCGAATCAGGAATCGAAGCGCTGTATCAAGCCAGCACCGGCGATGGGTTAGCGACGCCAGCGCCAACATCGGTGCCGGCAAATCACACCGGGGTAGGCGGTGTCGCATTTCGCACTGGCACGATGCCGGTCATTCTGCAAATTAGCGATGCGCAGTCGCATGCTCCAGGTGAAACCGGAACCTGTCCGTCGACAGGTGATTCCGCGGCTTACACGGGTGCGGTCGCCAACATCGCCCATACCCGCGCTCAAACCAAAACCGCACTTGGTGGAATTTGCGCGCGCGTGGTTGGGGTGGCGGCGATTCAATCCACGTTGGATGCAAGTTGTTCAAGCCAAGAGTACCTCGAAGACTTTGCAACAGCGACGGGTTCCCGGGTGCCGCCCGTGGCATGGGACGTGGGCGTACGCCCCGCCGGCTGTAGTGCCGGCCAATGCTGCACGGACTTCAACGGCGCGGGCCGTGCACCTGACGCCGACGGCTTATGTCCGTTGGTTTTTCGAGCGAATACTAACGGTTCTGGCCTCGGCACCAATATTGTCACCGGCATTCAAATGCTGACGCGGTTCGCAACCTTCGATGTTAACTCGGCGCGTGACGGTGTTGCCACCGACGTGGATGGTCGGCCGTTGCCAACCGGCCACACTACCGCTGACTTCTTAAAAATGATCACCCCGGTATCGTTCGTGAAGCCACCACCACCGCCGGCGCTACCTGATCCAACCTTTGATGCAACCTCGTTTCACACGGTCACGCCAAGCACCAAAGTGTCGTTTAATGTGTCGGCGTTTAATGATTTTGTGCCGCAAACTGCGGACGCTCAAATCTTTCGCGCGACGATTCGCGTGTTAGCCGGCGGTTGCACGCCGCTGGATCAACGCGATGTTGTCATCTTGGTGCCGCCAATGCCTGTGGTTGTTAACTAGTAGATTCTCCACGCGACCTGCCCTGCGCCACATACGCGCAAGCGCCTTAAACCTGCGGCGATGTCGGGTTCTTACTCGGACCACCGACGACGGATCCCCGACGATGGACCGTATCGCGTTGCGATGATCGAGCGCCGTGGCCGGTAGTCCGAGGTCCGAGTGTATGAGTCCGACAGGGCGCTAGATCGTTCGCTGGTTTTAGTGCTGCTGTCTGCCGGTCATAGCTTGCGCGGCCGGCGGCCTCGTGCGACCACATGGCCATGAATCCAAAGCTTGTAACCGCAACGCTACTCGTGGTGTCGGCGTGCAGCAGTGCAACGCCACCAGCTGTGACGCCAACGATGCCGACGGCGGTTGAGCCAGCGTCAGTGATTGCCCCAGCGGATGCAGTGCCGGTGCCGCCACCAAGGGTGACCATGGCTGAATTCACTGCCAACGGCTACGAGTTATCGGGTGCCGAGTACTGGCCGTATGTTGGCACCGTCGATATCAACTACCCCGACGAGGTGTTGTGGGGCTTTTATCCTGAAAAGGGCGTAATTGCCAACGGCGAAACTACGCCGAACGTCGGCACTGCTAGCCCGGCGGCGGTGGCTTGCGCGCAGCGGGCGTTCGCTGAACTGCAAGCCTTCATCGCGTCTGACCAACCGATGCTGCGTGTCATTGCGGCCGACGCGGCAGGTGCCGGTTACGACAACAAGTTTTACCTTTGGACCAATGATTATTCGCGTGCGGCCGATCCATATCCCCCAGGGGTTCGTCCGGCAAAGTTGTGGTATTGGAAGCGCCGCGAACCCAAGCCCGACCGCCCGCCCGGATTTTGGAAGTGGGAATCCACGCTCGATCAAAAAGGTGTGTGTCACACGCCGGACCTCAAAGTCGCTGATGAATATTTGCGTACCACCCTGCGCGAGGTCGAGCTGCTAACCAAAATCGCCAAACCATGTCGAGGCAGCGCGCTCGACGGAACCAAACTTACCGAAGCCTGCCGTTCGCGAGTCGGTGTGCCGGCCATCAAGCCGGAATCGGTTGAACTCAGCGGTGCTGCTATGGGCACCGTGCGCAGCGGCAAAAAATTCGCAGTCAAACTGGTCCTCAAAAATGCCCGTGCCTTGCCGCTGTTGGTGCAATGGAGCGAACTGTTTCCGCCGAAACTCACGCTTGCCGATGGTAAACCGTTGCCAGGCACCGAAGGTTGTGGAGTTGGCTACGGCACGGGTGGCGGCGGCTGGCCGGTGTTTGCCATCGACGGCGGCGGTTCAATCAGTTTTGCCACCACCGCTGAAGCGGCCTATCAAGATTGCAACGAAAAGCGCCGCGTGTTGCAGCCCGGGCCGCATCAAGTGCGTTGGTCTACCAACGTTGGCGAGTTTGTGATCGCCATTAAGGTTGTAAAATAGAGCAGGCCTCGACGAGGGTTGTGCGCTACGACACAACTCTTCACTGTGGGAAAATCAACCCTCACCATCCCCGACGAGATCCGCTACACTTACGTGCGTGGCCGACCTAGACATTACCGCTGCTGGATTTTCTCGGCTCGGTGCGGCCCGTGTGCAGTTGCTGCGCGATGAGTTGGCGTCGCTGTGGAGCTTGCAGGATTTGGTGCGATGGGGCTTCGCGCAATCGCCGAGTTATCTGGTGATTGATGTTATCGTTCAAGACGAGTTCACCCATGATGTGGTGATGAACGCCGGCGATATCTATCTGGTGTTCGATAGCACGTGACTTGGTGGCCTCAGCACGGTCTCCGGGTGGGATCATCAACCAACTCCAGCTCAACTTTTACAGGCCCGCATCGACGCAGGGTGGCAACCTACGGCGACGGCCACCGTTCATGGCCCAGAAATAATGGGCTACGCGTCGTGTCGTTTCTAGCCGTGGGCTCCGATGCCGGCGCGGATCTTTTGTATGGCTACCCTGGATGAACAAGCTGATCATACATTCGGCGCTGTTGATGCTGTGCATCGGCGACGGTTTTGGTCGGCGCGATTTCGCAGTCCTGAGCGACGGTGCGGCAACCCCGGATGCGATGGTAAATTTTTGTAGTACGGCAATCACACCCCATGACGAAGATGGTGATGCCATTGATGACGCGTGCGATGTGTGTCCACAACTCGCCGATCCTGCGCAAGCCGATAGCGATGGCGACTAGGTCGGACACGTTTGTGATCCCGCACCAGCGCTAGCCAAACAGCGCGTCGCGTTCTTTGATCCCTTCACCGATCCAACGGTCGCGCGCTGGGCTTTGTCGGCGCCGGGGGGCTGGGCGCCCGATGTGTTGGAGTTTGCAGGCACGCTGACATTTGAGACTAAACAAGACGATGTTAATGTGGATGTAACGTTGGAAGGGGTGGTTGATTCGATTGGCGTGCCGCGTCGCCAGCTGTTTATCAGCAGCTCGAATTCCGCCATTAACACCCAGTGGTATGGCGAGGTACTTGACGAGGGCAATAACAATGAAGCTGTGCAAGTGATGCGCGAAATCGCCGATAGTTATACTCAGTATGCTGCGACACCTGCACCTGCAGTGTTTGCAGTTGCGCCGTTTCGCTTGACGTTTTCAATCCGGGAGCAAGGCCGGATTGCAGTGCAAGGCACGTTCGCTGGGCAAACATTTGCGGCGGAAGGCGTCGCTGCGGACTATCGGAACAACGATAATCTGCTGAAAATTTTCGCGGCCAGTTTGGGCATGCGGTTGCGTTCGGTGTTTGTCGTCGCGACAGATCCTTAACCAGCGACAGCGTCGCCGCACGGCATCAGTAGCGTTGCAGTATACGGGTTAAATTGTTGCGCGCCGTGCTGTCTAATTCGCGATGAAAGAACTCCGAGAGAAAGATGCGCGGCCGGTGCAGCAGCCCACGCAAGAAGTAACTGCGGCCCGCGCGATACGCTGCCGCGGGCACATGTTGGTATTCGTTGGCGATCGCTGCGTCGTAGGCATCAAAGACTGGGGCCGACGCGGCCAAGATGGCGGTGTCACAATCGAGGAACAACGCCGCATCGCCGTCAACGTCCGCAGCGTCAAGCTTGCCATGCTGCGCGGTCAACTCAATGAGTTCAAGCACGCGGTTCAATTGATCGGCGCTGCCCGGCCAGGCGTGCTGCAGTAAGCTGTGGCGGGCCAGCTGCGCGGAACGAATTTCATTGTCGGGTTGTCCGGCAACGTAGATGGCATCGTGAAACAGGATTGCTGCAAATGGCGGTAATGGATCGCGCCAAAGTTCGGCCTCGGCAACGCGGTCAAACCACCCCAGCACCTCGTTGATGTGATGCCATGAATGATACGCCCGCGGCGGCGTGGCGTAGGCCAGTTGCAACTCGCTGGCGAGCGCTGGTGGAACTGCCCAAGGTGGTTGCCGAGCCGTGTGCATGGCCAAGTGTATTCCGCATATGTGCTCCAGTCCGGTAACGACGCACTGAACAGGTGCACGGTATTTTTGCAGCGTACGCGTTGAAAAGTTGGTGACAAGGCCGCGCGCTGTTGGCAAGCTGCTTGCGAGATGAAGAAAATGAACCGGGCTTCGTTGTGGTTTGCTTCTGCTTTGCTGGTCGGGCCGTTGGTGGCTTCGCCGGTGGGCTGCGGTCCGGCTGCGCGATTAGATGTTGATGCCAATGGCGCCGGCGATGCCGTCGACGCGTTGGTGCCGCTGACCGCCACGTTAACCGGTAAAGTTTGGGCGCCTAATCAAGCGCCGGGCCAGGCCGCGCCTGGGCAAGAGATTCCGATTTATGGGGCCTTGGTTTACATTTCAACGCAACGACCGGCGCCAATTCCGCAGCAAGCATATTGCGAGAAATGCGTCGACACCCCGGCTGGTGGTGTGCTGTCGAGCCATGATGGTTCGTTTAGCTTGTCCGCTGCGCCGGGTACCTACTGGTTGGTGATTCAAAAAGGTCAATTTCGTAGCGAGCAGCAGATCACTGTCGTCGATGGCGCCACGGCGCTCACCGCCGGCCAAACCACGTTGCCGTCGAAAAATGACCCTGCCAATGGTGCGACGATCCCCAAAATCGCGATCGTCCACGGCTCTAGCGATAACATCCAAGACGTCATGGGCAAACTCGGGTTTGGCACCATGTCGGGCAACACGTGGTCGTCGGCGGCCGGTGAGGCTGGCGCTGAAATGACGATGTACGAATACGGCGCGGCGGCGGGCGAACTCGATGTCAGTCTGCTGTTTAACAGCATCGATGAAATGCGCAAATATCACATCATCTTTTTCCCGTGTTCCACGTCGGTGAGCTCGTATGACAGCACGCTGCAAGATCAGAACAAGCTGAAAAATATTCGGCAATATGTCAAAGAGGGCGGCAAGCTGTACGTGACCGACTGGGCAGGCGAAGTGGCCGACCGCGCGTTCCCGCAACAAATTGAACTCGGCGATGCCGGCGCCGACAGCAATGGCACGTACGATCCAGCGACCCTCACCGGCACCTTGACCACGGTCGGCGATTCCGACGGCGGTTATTACGACAACGACGATGGCCGGGCCGTCGATCCGGATCTCGGGATGTGGTTGGGCCTACAAGTTGGCCCAACTGAAACCAACGCAACCCCAGCGCTGTATAACAGCCAGCGGTTCCCCGTGACGCACAACTACAATTGGGTCAAGGCGCTCAAATCGGTTGCGATTGGCAACGATGCCAACGGCGTACCAGTGGTCGACGATCCGAAGCCTTGGGTGGCGGGCACCAAACCTGGTGTCGCTGGCCAACATGCGCAAGCCGTGACCTACACTCCGACCGGTTGTGGCAAGGTTTTGTACTCGACGTTTCAGACCTCGAACACCGGGCATGCCGGCATGTATCCGCAAGAACGCGTGTTGTTGTATTTGATCATGGAAATTCAACAATGCAGCGAAGTCATCGTCGAGTAACTGCAACGAAGTAACGGCGATGGCGTAACCGCGCCTGCACAACCTGCCCAGCTGCAGACGAAGGCTGAGCCCCGATGCGGTGGCGGACTACGTCCGGATCAGGCGCGAATCAATTGCATGAATTTGATGAACGCTACGACCACTGCGATGGCAACGGCGTAGATCATCACGTTCTGTTTGCTTGGTAACAACGATCGCGAGCTATGAACCACGGCGTGGGGCAGGTCCGCCGAACTTGGGAAATGCCGGGATTGCAGCGGTGTGGTGAGGCGCGTTGTGTCGGCAACGAGTGCAGGATCGAACGCCGGGGCGTCGCCGACATAAATTTGTACTAACACATCTCCTGGGCTCGCTGCGATGCGCCGCGAACCTGCGCCGGCGAGGCGTAAGGTTGTGCCGTTGTTGATCCCGCTGGGTACGGTAATCGTCAGCTGGGTCGGGGCTTCGGCCACTTTTCCTGCGCCTTCGCACATGCCGCAGGGCTCAATGATGAGTCGGCCCAGGCCGTTGCACGCGTTGCAACTTGTGGAGACCATCAGGTCACCTTGTTTTTGACTGCGATTGCCACTGCCTTTGCAACGGTTGCAGGCAACCGGCGCTTCGTCGCTGGCGCTGCCACGGCCTTCACAATGCTCACATTCATGTTGCCGTGTTATCGTGATCTCGCGGGTTGCACCGACGGCAGCGTCGGCTTCGGTGATGCGCACGCCATGGCGGATATGCGGCCAATCGGCAGCGGCTGCTTGGCTAAAAAAGGTTCCAAACAGCTTGGTCAATGACGCGGTGAGTTCGGGCGACAGTGAAGGCGGAGTTGGCACGGGGGCAGCGTTAGCATAGGAGGCGCGTGGCCGTCAGCTGATTAAAGGCCGACCGGTGGATTGTTCAGTGAGGGGCTTCGGCATCGGATTTTTTGCCCATGGATGCGGCGGCATCGCTATCACGCATGAGCAGCACGCCGATGAGGCCAAGGATCGATAGCAGTGCGCAGGCCAGAATTGCGTCGTGAAACGCAGCAACTTGGCCACCCGTACGAGCAGCATGCTGCGCCGCAGCGTCGGCACTGGACGACAGCGTCGACGCTGCTTGTTTGAGATGCGTCGGTAACCGCCAACCCATAATTGTAAATGCTAATGCAACCCCAACCGAACTGCCAACGGTGCGAATGGTTTGGTACAGCGCGCTGGCGTTGCCGGTTTCGCGTCCACTAATTTGGCTAAATGTTGCAGCGTTGAGCGGAATGAACACTTGCGCCATAAATACGCCACGCGCCAAGAATAATGCGGCCGGGATATACAAAGGTGTGCTCACGCCGACGAAGATCAAGCCAAACGTCGCCGCTGATGCGCCGATCACACCCACCAACAAAAATCGCTTCGGGCCGATTTGGGGATACTTCATCGCAACGATGCGCCCGACTAAAATGACGCCAACGGCTTGCGGCAATTGCACTAACCCCGACGTCAGTGCTGATTCGCCACGGAACACCTGCACATAAAATGGCAACAGAAATACGCCGGCGATGAAGCCACCGAAGGCGAAAAATCCCGTCAAGTTACCGTTGCGAAACATGCGATCGCGAAACAACCGAAAATGTAGCATCGGTTCTTTGACCCGGGTTTCAACCACCACCAGCGTCGCAAAACACGCGAGCCCACCGAACAACGTGGCCAATGTTACTGACGAGCCCCAGCCATATTTTGGCATGTGCGCCGCGTCAAGGCCATACAACACCAACGCTAGCCCGACGCCCGACAATACAAATCCGTAGATGTCGAACCCGCCGGTGCGCGGTTGTTTTTCTTCTTTTAGAAATACGGCGGCAAACACCAAGCCGACCAGCCCGATTGGCAAATTGATGTAGAAAATCCAGCGCCAGCTCAAGTTGTCGACGATAAATCCACCTAACACCGGGCCCAACGCTGGGGCGATCACGATCGGAATGGTCAGCACCGC
>JAGPDK010000343.1 GCA_018057605.1 Kofleriaceae bacterium
TATTTACACTTGCTAAGCGACGCCGCAGTTTCGGCCGGCGTAGTTGTCGCGGGCTTGGTGGTGCGCCAAACCGGCTGGCAATGGGTCGACCCAGCCACCAGCTTGCTCATTGCCGCGGTCATCCTATTTTCTGCATGGTCACTGCTGCGCGCATCGGTGTTGTTGTTGCTCGACGTTGTACCGGCGCAGATCGACCCAGACAAAGTCCGCGCGTATCTTGCCAGCCTGCCCATCTGCTGCGACGTGCACGACTTACACATTTGGTCGACCAGCACTACCGAAGTCGCGCTTACCGCGCATCTGGTGGTTAACTGGGCCGACGTGCCGCCAGGGTTTATCGCCGACGTCGGAGCCGAACTGAAAAGTCGGTTTGGGATTGGCCACGCCACGCTACAACTGGAGCCAACCACTGCGGGCGCCCCCTGCGTCCCGTGTGGCCCGTCGCCGCCAGCCTGAGCACACCGACCTGAACGTGGCAAAGAGTTACTTCGGCAAAAGTTCGCTGAGCTTTTTGCTCAGGACATCGGCGTCGCCAGATTCGTAGCCTTTGTGAATGAAACGAACCACGCCTTTGGGATCGATAATGAAGGTGCTCGGAAACGTGCCGGTGTCGTATTGATCGTCAGTCGCCGATTTGTCTTGTGGCAGATACACTTTGGTCATGTTCTTGATCTTCAACTTCTTGTTGAATTTCTTACCGTCGGCCGGCTTGTTGCTGATGTTGACAGCAATGAAGGTGGCGGTGTCTTTGAAGGTTGGCGCCAAGGCGTCCCACGCCGGCAGTTCATTAGCGCATGGCTTGCACCAGTGCGCGCCAAACGTCATGACCACCCACTTCGCTTTGAAATCTTTGAGATGCACGGCTTTGCCCGCTTCACTTTGACCAAGGTCAAAATCTGCGGCGCGATCGCCAACTTTGATGCCTTCGGCATGGGCCTGCGACGCGCCAATGATGGCGAAGGTGGCAGTGACAGCGGTACCGACAACAAACGAAGCAACTCGGGTGCGCATGATGGTGTGACGTCCTTGTAGCAATGAAAATTCACCGGCAAACGTGCAACGACCTGATGGTATCCCGGCTAGCGATTAACTGCGATGTCTTCATCGATCCAGCGTTCCAAGTAGGCCGACATCCGAGGGCCTTTATACTCGTAACCATTGAAGAAAACGGCCGGAGTACCAGTGACGCCAGCAGTGTCGCCTTCGGCTTGATCGGCTGAAATTTTGGCAACTGCGGCATCGTAATCAACCGCGAACTTGGCCATGTCCAAGCCAAGGCCCTTCGCGTTGTTGAAGACGTCGTTTTTGCTATGCGCCTGCTTGGTAAACAACAGCTGATGCATTTCTTTGAACTTGCCTTGGGCGGCCGCAGCTACGGCGGCTTGCGCGGCAAACTTTGAGTCCGGGTGAATCTTCTCAAGCGGGAACATCTTGTAATAGACCACCACTTGACTGCCCCGGCTCACTATCAACTTTTCGACTTCGAGAAAAAACTGCTGACAAGCCGGGCAACCATAGTCAAAAAACTCAACGAGCGTAACCGGCGCGTCGGTTGGCCCAACAGCAAACATCGGATCTAGCGTCAGTTTCGCCTGCGGTCCGAGTTTGTATTTGTTGTCGTACTGCTCACGGATGAGCGGTTCGGTCGCTCCGTCGACGATAAGCGCTTGCACGTACTTAACCGCAAACGTCGCGCGCTTGCATGTTTGGTCGGTTTGAAACGAAGTGCGCAAGCTATGGGCTTTGCCACACGGCGACGTTAATGATCCGATCAGCCGAAAAAACAGGTTTGTTTTCTCGGCCGAAGAACCGGAAACATCGATACCAGGTAACGGACTGGTATCCACCGGCGTGTTATTCGCCGAGCCGTTCGAACCAACGCGGTCGGCCGCGGTGACGATGTCAGCGGCAGTTTTGTCGTTCTTCGGGTCTTTTTTGCAGCCAGCCACCATAGCGCTAGTTACAAAACAAACCGCAAGCAATTTCGTTACATTCTTCAACAGGGTTCGCACCCCAGCGTTGTAGTTGATGATCGGCCGAGATTCAAGATCTCGACGATTGACGAAACCACGGACATGCCGAACAATGAGCACTGAGCACGGACGGTCTGATGCGATAAACGAGGTAAATCTGTCTCCTACAATTACTATCCAGGGATCTGCCTCTGTTCTGGGTGTGCACGCCCGCACGTCGGGAAGCCCAAAGGAATATCGTGGAGCCCACCTACGCTAAGAGTAGGGGATGGCATCACCTCACGGTCGGACGGTTCGTGCTCAACTTTTTTAACGCGGCGCAGCGGCGTGCAACGTTGCCGGTGGCGACAAATCGCCGAACGCTAAGGCTAAGGCACTAATTTATAGCCAGCGCCGTACACGGTCAGAATGTGACGTGGGCTCTTTTGATCTTCTTCGAGCTTACGTCGCAGCTTGACAATAAAGTTATCGACGGTGCGATTACTTGGCGCGGCCGACATGCCCCAGACTTTTTCAAACAGTTCGTCGCGCGACACGGTTTCTTCACTGCGCTCACGCAACAGTTTGAGAATCTCCAACTCGTAAAACGTTAAGCGCCGCGATACCCGACCCTTGCTGACCGTGTGTTTGCGCGGGTTGACGCTCCACGCGCCAATGGCAAACGTCTCGTCGGTTGCGGTCATCCGCGATTGCCGACGAAAGATTGCGTTAATCCGTGCGATCAACTCGGCTACCGAAAAGGGTTTGGTCACGTAGTCATCGGCACCGGCATCGAGCCCCCGGACTTTGTCGGATTCTTGAGCTTTGGCTGTGAGCATGATGATCGGGACAATCTCATTGCGTTGCCGCAACAGCTCACACACCCGGTAACCGTTATCATCTGGCAACATCAGATCGAGCAAAATACAGTCGGGGTCCCATTCCATCGCAGCCACTAAGCCCGCTGCGCCGGTGCCGCGCGCTTGCACCGCAAAGCCTTCAAATTCCAATGCATCACGCAGCCCGCGCACAATATCCGGCTCGTCTTCGATAACCAAAATCCGCTTACGCGAGCCGCGGCCATCGAGATCGCCGTCGGCATCATCAGCGGGCGTAGGGTCCGGATCACTCATGTCGCCCTGTTTGTACCAAACCTTCGGCTATGTGCTTGCCGGTTTTGCCAAAATCCGAACAACCGCGGCCTCCGGCCTGCGAGCCCCCGTTGCCCCCGTGTGCCGGCAACCAACCCGCGCCGTCAGACCGCTGCGTCGGCCGGCTCGGCCGCAGCCACCGCAGGGATGGAGATCGCAAATGTGGAGCCCTCGCCTGGCCGGCTTGAAACCGTCACGATGCCGCCGTGCGCACGCGCAATGTGCTGGACCAGCGCCAAGCCGATGCCCGAACCGCGAATTGGCTTGAGGCGCACCGCCTTAGCCCGATAGAACCGGTCAAAAATGGCAGCATGTTCATCAACCGCGATGCCGGGGCCAAAGTCGCGTACTTCGAAAACAATATGTCCGCCGTCGCGTCGCAATGCCACTTCGAGCCGTTTGCCCTCGCTTGCATATTTGATTGCATTATCAATCAGATTAAGCACGGCCAAGGTAAACGCATTGCCGTCACACCGCACCAAATCTAAATTGTCGGCGATAGCCACGTTTACCGTCATCCCCGCGTTGGTCAAACGCCGTGCGCTGATGTCCAGCGCGCGTGTCACCACGTCGGCAATGTCGGTATTCGCGAACTCATAGCCACCTTGACCGCGTTCGATTTTCGAGAAATCGAGCACATTGTCGATTAAGCGCCCAAGGCGTACGCTTTCGCGCCAAATGATCTCGGCGTACTCGGTTGCTTGCGCCGGCCCTTTGGTGCGCCCCAGCGCTAGCATCTCGCCGAACATGCTGATGATCGATAGCGGGGTTTTGAGTTCATGGGAGACGTTGGAAATAAACTCACTTTTTAAGTCATTAGCACGCCGCTCGCGCCGCATGGCTACGGCAAGAAACCCAAGCCCCGTGACGATTACCAACACCGCAATGCCGATCAAGACAAAGTCAACAATGCGACGACGACCACGCGCTTCTGAGGTCGCAAGATCTTTTTGCGCGACCCGCAGCCGCCATTGATCCACGGTATCGAGAAACGGCAATTCCACCACCACGCCGCTACCGACGTCGAGAAATGGCGCGCCGTACACCAAATCGCCATGGGCATCGACGATTTGAAACAACCTCGGCGACCGAACCGCAAAAGTTTGCGGGAACACGGCCCCGACCAGGTGAGCCAAGTCGGCCTCAATCACCACGTAGTAAAATACATTGTCCCAAACTTTGCGCGTGAACGAAAACAAGTACGGCCGATCGTCCCACGACTTGTACACGTGGCCGCGATTGTCAACCGGGTGAGTTGCCAGCGGTAACACCGGCAGCACCTTGGCTTTGAAGAACTCGAGAAAAGCTTTACCTGCATCGGGCGGACGCGTGCTGTAATGGCCGCCGGGCACAATCTTAAAATCGCGGTCGAGCACAAATACGCTCGAGACCGCAGCGCCGGTCGCACCCACAAGTTGGGTCAAGTTAGGTATCGGCTCAAGTCGAATCGCATCGAACAGTTTCTGATCGCTATCGATGATCTGGCTTTCGATGCCAATAACTTTTTCTTCGGCTAGTTCGCGCGTGGTGTCGGAGATCACGGCACGTTCACGGGTTGCCACTTCATTGGCAAAGCTGTAGCCGTAATAGGCAAGCCCCGCCGCGGCCGCCAACACGGCTGCGATCAACGTGTAGATAACGATGATGCGGCGCACGCTGCGGAATACTATCAAATGCCGGTGGCAGCAACGCCTACGCGACTGACGTCGCGCTACGTCGAAGGTAGGCGCTGTGCCGGCAATGGCCAGCGCAGGCCACTGGGCGGCGTAGTATCTCTCGCCAAGCCCATGCACGCTGAGCGCAAGCGTGGATTGCACGCCGTGCGCCAACTGAAGCCACGGAACAGGACGATGGACATTCGGTACATAGCCACTTTGCGATCTCCTAAGTGTTTAATTTTAATCACAAATAAATCGACTCGCAGCCAAATCTTGGCACAGCTCTGCAATATTTGCAGATCTGACGAACTGCTCGACGTGAATTCAAGGGGTTACCCTGCACTTTTGGGCACGCCCTCTGGTTGCCCAACTCGACCCATTCATGTTAGGAGCAAATAAGGGTGTAATCCGGAGTACGGATCACTCGTGATAATTGTTTCGTGTAGTTAGACCAGGCTCGGGGTAACGGAAGGCATCATCTGATGGACGCCATCTTTGAAGACAGCTCGGAAGAAGTGGGAGCCGAAATTGAGGCTCACTGCCCTTCCCCAAGGTGCAAAGCTGACACCACGCATACGATCATATCAATGTACGAGGACGAGATCCGTCGCGTACAATGTGTGGTCTGTGGTGAAGTGCATGCATTCCGCAAACCACGTGGAGACGGGCCGGACGACGCCGCCGACTTGGTAAAAGCCGCGCCGCAGAAGAAAATGACCTGGGAAGATGCGATGGCTCGTGCCACCGAACCAGACCTAGGCAACTGTCGGCCGTACTCGATTCGCGACACCTACGAACTTGGCGATGTTGTGCATCACCCAACGTTCGACGTCGGCTTTGTCGTCGAGCTGCTGCCCGACAACAAGGTTGATGTCGTATTCCGCCAGACCGGTTCACGCATTCTGGTGCACAATCGTGGCGACCTAGCCGCGCGGATGCCAGACATCAGCGAAATTCCAATTCCGCGTGAAGCCAAAAAGAAAAAGCGCGCGAAGAAGCCGGATGCCGCCGAAGTACCACTGGTGCAACGGTCGAAATCCGAAATCGATGCCGCGATGACCAAAGCCCGCGGCTCCGCCCAAGCCCGTGTCGATGCAGCACAAGAAGCTGCCGACGAGCGCAACAAGCGACTCAAGGCTGAAGCAAAAACGACCAAGGGCGGCAAAGCCGGCAAGACTGTCGTTGCCGCGCCATTGGCACCTGCCGCCAAACTGGCACCTGCCGCCAAACTGGCACCTGCAACCAAAGTGGCCGCCAAATCCGCGAAGGGCGCAAAGCCCGCGGCAAAATCCGCCACGCCAGCTCCAGCTGCTAAGGCCGCCAAGCCGGTCCCAGCTGCGAAAGCTGCCAAGCCGGTCCCAGCTGCGAAAGCCGCCAAACCAGCTGCGAAAGCCGTCAAACCGGCGCCAGCTGCGAAAGCCGCCAAGCCAGCTGCGAAGGCCGCCAAGCCAGCTGCGAAAGCCGCCAAGCCGGCTGCGAAAGCTGCCAAGCCAGCTGCGAAAGCCGTCAAGCCGACCAAAAAACCGGCCAAGCCGGTCAAAAAGAAGAAGTAGCCAAGTTCGCCGGCGCATTATAGGCAGCGCCGGACGCAGCAACTACTGGCGAGCACGGAGCCTACAGCGGACGTCGGTTGTGCATCAAACGGGTCTACCA
>JAGPDK010000344.1 GCA_018057605.1 Kofleriaceae bacterium
GTCGTAGCGCGAGATGTAATCGAGGGTGACATCGCAAAATGTGCATTTCTTCCAGTAACAGCCGTGCGCTACCGTCAACTTATTCCAGCGACCGTCGGACCACAGCCGATGCACCGGATTGAGCATTTCCAACAGCGACACATACTTATCGAGCGGCAAGCCCACGTAGGTCGGGGTGCCAACGTCGCGCATCGGCACATCGTGCAACGGCGCATCGTCGCGATAGACTACCTTGTCCGCCTTCCGGACAAATGTTCGTTTTAGCGGCAGCGCCTCATCGCGCAGATGATCGAGCAATGCCAACAACGGCGCTTCGCCGTCATCAAGCGTAACGTAGTCAACGTAGTCAAACAGCTGCGGCTCCGACAACTCACGCAGCTCGGTATTTACATAACCACCGCCCAACGCGATTTTGACGTTGGGTAACGCGCGCTTGAAGGCCCGTGCGATGCGAAGACCGCCGTACACATTGCCGGGAAACGGCACGCTAATGGCCAACAGATCCGGCTGGTGGGTCGCTGCGAGGTCGGCACTCAGGGTATCGAGCATGGCGTCGACCAACGTCGGCGAAGCTTCGAGCGCACGCGCCAACGGCGCGAAACTCGGCGAACTGGCCGCCAGTTTTTCGCCATAGCGCGACAGCTCAAAATGCGGATCAACACCTTCGCGAATCACATCGGCAAGGTCGTCGATGTACAGGCTGGCCAAGTGTTTGGCAGCGTCGGCCAGCCCAAGATTCCCAAAGGCCCAACTAAACGTAGCCTCGGTGGCTTCGGCGTCACCGAGTGCAGCAAAGCGCGGCCCCTCCGGCAAAAAATTACGCGCCACAATGCGCAGCGCCAGCGATGGATCGCGGCCTTGTAAAAACCGAATCACCGCGTCAATGCTGTAAATGTAAGCGTCGCCGTTTTCAACAAACTGCTGCACCGACTCAGGCAGGTTGGCTGACGCTGGCAATGCCCGCAGGTGCGCATGCACGGCGGTCAACCCAGCGCGGCTGAACAGCCGCAAGAATAATTCAATGGCCGGATCGGCCTGCGCCACCGTGAGCTGCAAGCGTTCCCGATGTTGCTGCAAAAATCCCATCAAATACGCCGTCGCTGGGTACGGCGTATTGAGCTGAATCATCGGCGGCGTGACAAGCAGTATCCGCACCCGTTACTTGAGCTGTTGTGCGAGATAGTTCTGTTCGCCGATTTGCTTCATCAGCTCAAGCTGGCTTTCAAGCCAATCGCAGTGAACTTCTTCACCCACTAAAATGCGTTTCATCAAATCTTCGGTGCCGTTGTCGCCAGCTTTGCGAGCGGCGTCGATACCGTCGTTAAGAAATTTGATGGCGCTGTATTCCAACTGCACATCGCATTCAAACTGCTCTTTGACAGTTTCGCCAACTTTGAGTTTGTTCAAGCGCTGCAGATTTGGCACGCCTTCCAAAAACAAAATCCGGGTGATGACTTCGTCGGCGTGTTTCATTTCGTCGATCGATTCGAGACGAATTTTGCGCCCAAGCAATTCAAAGCCCCAGTTGGCGCACATCTTGGAATGAATAAAATACTGATTGATCGCGGTTAACTCGTTGGTTAACAGCTCATTGAGCAATCGTAGAACTTCGTCGTTACCCTTCATAGTGCCTCGCTTGTTCGGTCCAACGCCAACACGCTGGAGTTTAGCGAGACCTTAGCGATACAAGCGGCGACGGGCAATCATCTGCGTCAGCGGACTGATGACAACCGCGGGCAGCGAGACGATCTTTGAGTTCGCCCACGCATGCGCCACAACCGGTGCCGGCACCACAACGGCGGCCGATATCGCCCACCGTTCGAGCGCCATCATCGATCACCGATTCGATGTCACGGTCAGAAGCAGGATGGCAAATGCAAACCAACATTGAAACTGGAATTGATTATACATTTCAATAATGCTGAGGCAAGCACTATGTTTCGAATCGTGTGCAATATATTGTAATCGCTAAATTTATTAACCTCGAAGAATCTCATCTAGGTTCGCGATCGACGCACTACTCGGCTTTTTTCCAGTCGCCCCGCTCGTAACTTATGCGCGCTGCGGAAATCACCGCAAGCGCCGTGGCGCGGTCATACATGTTGTCCACGATCGACTCTTTGCCTTCGAGAAATTTGTAGTCGCGGAAAAAACGGTCGAGTTCGCGCAGTAAATGCGGCGGCAGTTGCTCACAGTCGGTGTAGTGGGCCACCGCCGGATCGTCGATACACACCGCCACGATTTTATCGTCTTCGCCTTTGTCATCGCGCATGCGCAGGCCACCGAGGGCGCGCGCCCGCACAATCGTTAGCGGAATCACCGGCTCTTGCATCAATACCAAAATATCGAGCGGGTCGCCGTCGTCAGCATGGGTCTGAGGAATGAAGCCGTAGTTGGCCGGATAATGTACAGCCGAATACAACACGCGATCGAGCCGCAATAAGCCGGTGGCTTTGTCGACTTCGTATTTCATATGAGAGCCGCGCGGAATTTCGATCAGTGCGGGCACAAAGGTCGCGATATCCGCTGGCACAATTACGTCATGGACAGGATGCATGGGCTGACGATACCAGGGGATCTAGTACCTCGCATCCTAAGTTCGATCAGGTTTTTCCCGGCCCCTTCGGGTGAGGCCGGGGAAAACCCCGTGCGTGGCCCCCCGCTTGATGCTCGGTCCTAGTTTCATTTTCGTTTCGTACCGCTCGTCAGCCAGGAACTCTGAACGGACTTAGGATCTGCGGTACTAGGCAGGTGCCTTCGCTGGCGAGCACAACTCACCCCATTTGCTACACATGCCACCGGCGGCGGCCGTGCAGGTGCGAAAAAGCCCGTCTTTGGCGTCGAACCAGCAGCCTGGCGCCGGATTGCAGGTTGCACCAAACGTTTCGCAGGTGCCATCAACCGGATTGGTGCAGTGCTTGTATAACTTCGCAGGTGCGTCGAACATGCAGCGATCCGTGGGCACGCAACTGCCACCAAAATGCGTGCAAGCACCGGCGGCACCGGCCAAACAACTGTAATAGCCCGCGACGCCAGCGTGAAAGACACACGTCGCTGGTGCGCACGTGGCACCAGCAGCACTGCCCGGCGTTGCATTAGCTGCAGCTACGGGCGGTTGGTTTGATGGGCCACCGTTGGCGGAAGCGCGAGCTGCACCGATCGCGGACGTCGCTGGCGTGGCGGTGCCACCGCCGCACGCGCCAGTCGTGATCACGATGGAAACTCCCAGCCAAATCAACGCACGAATCATGCGTCTATATTGCGTGATCGTACCGCGTTGCGCCAGCTGCGGCTTGCGCCAACACCGATAATTTGCGCCACCAACTTCAACACGCCCGCGCATGTAGTGGTTGCTCTTTCATGCTTTGCAGCATTGATGTAGGTTGCGACCATGCGCTTGCGATTCGTATTGATAGCGACGCTGCTAAGCGTTGGGTGTAGTGATGATGGCACAGGTTTCGCGGTAAAAGCCGATTGTAATCCGCTGGGCATTGCGCGCTGCATGGTGCCCTGGCCGTCGTCGGTGTACGAAATTGACGACGCCACCAGCACCACTGGCAAACGCTTAGATATTCCCGAAGGTGCCTTGCCGATCAACGCCGAAGGCGACCCTACCGACCCCACGATTTGGAATTGGGCCGACGGCTTTTCACCGGCCGCGCCAATCGTCGTTGCGTTTCCAGGTGGAATCAGTGCCGTTGGATTGCCACCCATCGGCGATATGAGCGTGAGCCTCACCGCGCAAAGCAGCACCGTGTTGATCGACGCGACCACCGGCCAACGCGTCGCCCACTTCGCCGAGCTCGATGAGCAAGCCGCGGATCAACCCGATAGCCAAGCCTTATTTATGCGGCCCGCGGCGCGCTTGGTCGGCGGCCATCGTTATATCGCTGCAATTACCGACCGTGTCACCGCCAAAGACGGTAGCCCGCTGATCCGCTCGGCAGGGTTCGATGCGTTAGTCACAGGAACGGTCACCAAACATGCACGACTCGAACGGATGCGCGCTGGCTTTCCAGCTTTGCTCGCGACCCTCGCTGCCGCTGGCGTCACCAAAGACGAACTGGTGTTGGCCTGGGATTTCACGGTTGCGTCCGACGCCTTTTTACATCGCGATATGCTCACCGCGCGCAGCCGTGGGTTGGCGGCCCTGGAATCTCATCCAATCACGTTTGAAATCCTATCCGATACCATCGACGAAACCACGGATATCAAGCACACCCTAACAGGGAAGTTTGATGCACCGCTGTTTCTGACCAACGATGGCCGCCCAGCCGCCCGAACCGTGGTGGGACGCGATGCCGACAAACTGCCGGTTACCACCAAGTTTTATCGCGCGCCGTTCACCGCCATCATTCCAGCGTGCGCCTACACCAGCGCACAGCCCGTTGGCATGATCTTGTACGGTCACGGCCTCATGGGCGCAGCCAATGAAGTTGGCGGCGGCGCAGTGCGCAAAACTGCCGCCGCGCTGTGCATGGTCGTGGTTGGCACTGACATGCGTGGAATGTCGGGACCTGACTACGGCGCGGTGGCGCGCGCGTTAACCAACATGACCTACGCTGACGAGGTTTTCGAAGCATTAGTGCAAGGGCTGATGAATCACATCACGCTTAGCAAAGCGATGCGCACGACGCTGGCCAGTGAATTGTTCACGGTCGACAGCGATGGCAGCGGGCCACTGCTGCCGCGGTCAATCGTAGATCCAACCAAGGTGGTCTACTACGGCTTGTCGCAAGGCGGCATTTTTGGCACGGTGGTAGTCGCCTATGATCCGTTCATTACCCGCGGCGTGCTTGGCGTGGGTGGTGCGAACTACTCAATGTTGTTAGAAAGGTCTAGCGATTGGCCGACCTACCGATCGATTATGATTGGAGCCTACCCTGACGCGCTCGACGTCACGTTAGCGATAAACCTGTTCCAGATGCGTTGGGACAAAACCGAAGGATCCGGCGTCGTCAATTCGATGCTGGCCGGCACCGCGCTTGGAGTTCCGCCCAAACAAGTGCTGATGCAAATCGCGCTTGGCGACGATCAAGTCCCAAACCTTGGCAGTGAGTGGCAGGCTCGCTCGATGGGGATTCCGGTACTGACGCCAACCGTGAAAACGCCATACGGCTTGGCGACGCAAGCGGGACCATTCGCAGGGTCGGCGCTGGTGTTTATGGACGGTGGCGCACCGCCTCCGCCGTTGACGAATGTGCCAGCGCCCAATACCAATGCGCACTATCTAACCCGCACGCAAACCGCAACCTTTCGGCAAATGGCCAATTTTTATAGTACCGGGATGGTAGCGAATGAGTGTGCAGGGGAATGTCGCTGTCAAGCTGGACACTGTGATTGAGTTTGCGGACGTCTGACTTCGAGCGTCGGATTTGCGGACATTCGGCGTGGCGTGGGCAGGGGCCTCTGGCTTGATACCAGCACAAGCGCAACTTTGCTTTTCGCGCGCGGCGTTCCGTTTACCTGAACTACCGCCGGTGAGGTTTGCCAACTGCCAAAGCGTCGTGACGACGCGGCGATGCCGTGGTACCAACAGCTCGTTATGGCAAACGAACTCGAACCAAAATTGCGCGAACAACTCAACGCTGCGCTGCGCGCCAAAGACTCGCAAACCGCAAATCTAATTCGCATGATCATGACCAAAATCATGGAACGGCGCACCGCTAAGGGATTTTCCGGCGATGTCGATGACGTTTTGGTGCTCGATGTCATTGGATCGTACAAAAAACAAATGGAAAAGGCGCGCGTCGATTTCGCCAACGCTGGCGAACGCGGCAAAGAGCAACTCGCCGAACTAGAATTCGAAGTCGCATGGTGTGCCAAGTGGCTGCCAACCCAACTCACCGACGCTGAGTTGCGGGCTGCTGCCGCTGCAGCCATCGCCGAACTACCGACTAAAGATCCCAAAATGGCGGGGCGTATTCTCGGCGGCCTCAAAAAACAATTCGGTGACCGCGTCGATGCCTTGCAAGCCAAAAAAATCGTCGACGAACTGATGGCGTAACCGGCTAGCTGCCAGTGGCGTTACCCGGCTCGCTTGACCTCCAAGGTCAGACATTTTTGATCACCGGCGCCAACACCGGCATCGGCGAAACCGCTGCATACCAACTCGCAGCGCGCGGCGCACGGCTGCTGCTGGCCTGCCGCAATCACGCCAAAACTGCACCAGTATTGGCGAAAATCGCGCACGCCTACCCGGCGGCCAGCGCTGAATTTTTGGCGCTCGATCTAAGCAGCCTCGCTTCGGTCCGGGCCTGCGCCGCCGAATTTCAGACCCGCAGAGAACCACTGAGTTGCCTCATACTTAACGCCGGCGTCGGCGGCCAGCGTGGCGTCACCGCTGACGGTTTTGAGTTGCATTTTGGCACCAACCATCTCGGTCACTATTTGTTAACTCGCCTGTTATTC
>JAGPDK010000345.1:0-1746 GCA_018057605.1 Kofleriaceae bacterium
CATACGGAGTGCTGGCCTCATCGCCGGCGCCGGCAATTAACACCGTCGTTGGTTGCGCAGCACGAGCTGCCGCGCAAAACTCGGTAACCAAGCGGGATTTTCCCATCCCTGAATCGCCCATCACCATGCAGTAGGCGAGTTGCCGCAATTCGCAGCTCTTGGTGTAGCGTTCGGTGAGCGTCCGTAGCGCTGCACTGCGACCAGTAAACCGTGGTCGTAATTCGTAGGCAGCGGAAACCACCACCGTACGTTCTTCTTCGCTATCACCAAACAGTTCGCCTGCGCCCAGCGTCGCTTCGGTTTGGCGCATCACTGCACTTGTACTGGCATTTGGCGGCGGGGTACCGGTAGCGTCGGCCTGCCAGCTGTCATCGCCCACGGCGCGTTCGCTTGCGGCTGGCTCCAAAGAAATTGGCGTCATACGAAGCTTCTCCGCGCGTCCCGATAAACTATAAATTTCCATGAAGTTCCCACGTCGCCTCAGCTAAGTCGTAGTAGTTACAGTGCTCTCGCGGCCCTCGCGAAACGCGGCCAACCTAGTTGTGTCGGCAGCTTTTGACAACGACTACTTACACGCCACCCTAATGTAGTTTAAGGTGTGCGGAGCTGATTGATTCGCTGAGTAAAATCAACAGCATGCACGATCGATCGATCAGGGCATCGCAGCCGTAGCGATCTGCAAATGCAATGGCTACCGCGGTGGGGTGACCGGAATTACGCCCAACCCTACGCCCTTGCTGGCGGGTGCCGGTGGCTTGGCAATCTGAGTTTTGGGCGTTGTCGGCACCACCGCGGGAGCGGCAGATGGCGGCCGTTTAGCGCAGCGACGAGGCAGTTCCGTTCGATAGGCTTCGGTGCGTTGTGCTGCCGCCGCTGGAATTGCCCGCGCTTGTTTGCCGGTCTTTAGGAAGTAGTGCAGCGATACCGGGACGATCGGTGGCTCGCCGGCCGCAAGCTTGGCGCAATTGGCAGCTTCGAGGTCATCCAGGATTCCTGGAATAACGTCAGCGGTGATCCGTTTTACATCGTGCATCAACACCACTCCACCTTGCTCGGCCAAAATCATGCGTACGACTTTGGCGCGCAGCTTGTCTGGTGATTTTGCTTGCCAGTCTAATGTATCGATCGACCACAGCGCGTTGGTTAAGCCGCGTTGTGCGACCCGGTTTTTGCCTTCTTTGGAAAGCGCGCCAAACGGCGGCCGAAATAAGCCCACCTGACGCCCGGTGACTCGCACTAATGTCCGCAGCGAGCCGTCGATCTCTTTGTCGAGTACGCTGCCGCCCGCTTTGCCCAAGTGTTTATGGGTTACGGAATGGCTACCGATGAGATGCCCGGCCTTAAATTCACGTTCGAGTAACTGCCTCGGCACTTCGCCGTGTTTGCCGACAATGCGTTGGGTAACGACGAAGAATGTTGCGGGAATATTGTAACGGTCGAGTGCATCAAGTACGGCGGGCGTGGTGTTTTTGTCTGGGCCGTCGTCGAATGTAAACGCGACTAGATTTTTGTCGGCTTCGTTGCCTTCGATTCTGTCGGCACCACCGAGCACGTCGTCGGAGGTGCGCCATTGTTCCGAGTCGATTCCGGGGGTAGCGGCGTCGATGACGTACGCTTTGTTGGCGCTGGATTTGGCGCTGGCGGCTACCTTTGCTCGCTCAGATCGCGCGGAATTTGTCGTCGAAATTGTCGCAAATACGACAATCGCCGAAATCATGCATAGCTTGCGCGTAAACATACGCACGC
>JAGPDK010000345.1:1846-6391 GCA_018057605.1 Kofleriaceae bacterium
TTGGCGCTGGATTTGGCGCTGGCGGCTACCTTTGCTCGCTCAGATCGCGCGGAATTTGTCGTCGAAATTGTCGCAAATACGACAATCGCCGAAATCATGCATAGCTTGCGCGTAAACATACGCACGCACCCTAGCACGATGTTAGGCTGGCTTCACGTGACGATTCTGGCGACCGCTCGGCTACCTACTGCGCTTGTTGTCGCAGCAGCGCCTGTGATCTTTCCCGCAACCGGTCGTGTTGCCCTCGCAGACCTTGATCTATCGACGGCGATCGGCTTGATAAGCTTGTTGTCAGATCGCGTCGATGAAACGGTGCTGGCGCGGGCGCCACACTTGCGTTTTGTCGCGAACTACGCAGTGGGTACCGACAATATCGACCTCGACGCAGCCACAGCCTTGGGTATTTGCGTGCTCAACACGCCGGATGTTCTGACGGATGCCACTGCGGAATTTGCTTTTGCACTCATGCTTGCGGTGGCGCGGCGGCTGGGGCAAGGTGAACGCTTGGTTCGGGCCGGCCTGTGGCAGGGCTGGGCGCCGGATTTGTTGTTAGGGCAACCCGTGGCCGGTCGACGGCTGGGCATTATCGGCATGGGGCGTATTGGGCGCGCGATGGCGCAACGTGCGGCGGCATTCGGGATGCAGGTTAGCTATGTTGGCGGCCGGCCTGGGCCTGGCCTCGATGCCTGTGTTCGCGCGGCGGCGACACTCGACGAACTATTTGCAACCAGCGATGTGATTAGTCTGCATTGTCCACTCAACACCACCTCGCGCCATGTGGTCAATGCCACGCGCTTGGGGTTGATGCCGGCCGGCGGCATCATTATCAATACTGCGCGCGGGGATTGTATTGACGAGGCCGCGCTGCTCGCCGCGATCGATCGTGGGCATTTGTTTGGCGCTGGCCTGGACGTCTTCACCGGTGAACCTGCGCTCAATCCCGCGCTGTTGCAGCGTGAAAATGTGATCTGCACGCCGCACCTTGGGTCTGGCACCAGCCAAGCGCGGGCTGCAATGGTACACTGCCTGGAGTTCGGAATTGCCCATGTGTTGTCTGCCCAAATGCCGCTCAATCTCGTCAATCCAGCCGTGTGGCCGCGTCGGCGAAGCTCGTTAGTATGACTGCGTCAGTATTGCTCATTACCAGCAGCGGTGCCGATAGCGCGGCGGTGGTGCCGGTGCTCGCGGCGCTCGAAGCTGCCGACGTCAAAGTGCGGGCTATTGATGTCGGTGCAGTTGGTAGCGATGGCAGTGGCGTTGGGGATAGGTTGCGCCGCGCCATCTTGGGTGAAAGTGTGGAGCGTCGGCTGCGCCGCGAGATTGAGGCTGCGCCACCTGATGTTGCAGTGGTGTTTGATCCGTACGCCGCCATCGCCATGACGGTGGTCCGCGATGCGGCGGCGATGCCGATGCCCGTCGTTGCGGTGGTCGGAGCGTTGGCTCCAGGCGCCGCCTGGGCGCAAACTGATGCGGATCGTTTCCTCGCAGTCGACGACGGAGCTGCGGTGACGTTGGCCGATCACGGTGTGGAAGCCGAGCGTATTTTGGTGGTTGGTGCCTTCGGTGAATTTGGCTTTGTCGCGGCCGCGCGCGACAGTCGGGACGCGCTGCGCAAACGTTTCAACTTGGTGGGCCGGGTCGTTACCATCGCGATTTGTGGGATGAGTCCAGACGTCGTGGGCCAACTCCTATTGCAACTGTCGTTGTTCAATGGTGCCGATGGCACTACGTTTTTGTTCGATGCAGGTTCGGATGCCGACGCCGCTGCGGTGGTCCGACGGCAAGTGCCGGTGCTCGGCTTGCGTGGCAAATTGTTTGGCGCTACCGTGGATGCGCCGTTGTTGTGGCGATGTGCGGATGCGATTGTTGCTCGACCCCAATCGCAAACCTTGGCACGCGCATTGTTGCTTGGGACCCCGTTGGTGGCGCTGGTCGATGAAGCGGCTGCAGCCTTGACCGAACAAAGCACAGCGTTGGCTAGCCGGCGCGCTGGGCTAACGATTCACAGTGTGTTGTTGATTTCAGGTTCACTCGAAACGCTGTTTGCAAACAATACGCTGCGTACGCCAAGCCTCGATGGTGCCGCCAACGCTGCCGACGCCATTGCCTTGGTGGCCGAACAAAAACGCGCCGTGGCCGAGGAGCGGCGGCTTGCCGCAGCGGCGTCGACTCGCGAGCGTGCCCGCGCGGTTCATGCGGTGGCGTCGTCGGTCGCGGCGGCGACGGCTGTGCCGGGCGAGCTCGAAGATCTAGGCAGTGCGGACGGCGCGGCAGCCAACCATACTGCTAACCATGCTGATTTACCTAACGTTGCTCAAATCGAGCGCTTGCGCCTGGAAATGCAACAACGCCTCAACGAGTTGTCCGCTGCTATGATGCAGGCGCGTAGTGCTGCCGATCGTGCGGTGGTCACTGAGGCAGATGCGCGCAAGCGTGACGACAGCACGGGGGCTTCGGCGGCGGAACGCCTCGGCGTAGCCGAACGGGCCCGCATGCATGCGTTGCTTGCTGAGATGGCAACCGTTGAAAGAGAAATAGCTCAATTAGCTGATGCTGCGAAGACCGCGGCCCGCACGTCGCCATTGGAATCAGCGGCGGCAGCATCACGTTCGGCCACGGCGGCCGGGCCACGCAGTCGACTTGATGCCGAACTTTCGGCGCTCAAGGCCCGCACTGTTGGCCCAGGTGCACGGTCGACGCCGGCGCGGGCAGCGCGCCCGGTGGCAACTGTCGACGACGAACTTGATGCGCTCAAGCGTAAAATGGCGGCGGGTGCCGGCCCAGGTAAAAAGAAATGATGACCAAGCGTGGTTGCGGCTGCTGGGTGGCCCTCATCGTGTTTGGGTGCACGGTGGCGAGCACGGTCGCCTGTTCGAGTCGTCCGCGGCCACCGGCAACGCGGCAATGGCGAGTTGAAAAACATCCTGCACCTCCTGCCGTTGTGGGTAAGCGACACGCCACGCATGAGCACGCGCACGGTGAACATCCCCACGGCGGCAATGTTCATCATCACCACCCACATCCGCATCCGCATATGGCCGGCACCAACGGGCATCACCATCCGTTTTGAAGTTGCCGTAGGTTGGCAACCCGTACCACGTCGCGGCGTTACAGGTGTTTCGGAATGTAGTCGAGTGCTACCCACAATGCGCCGTGCGCAATCGTAAGCGCGACGGCCAAATACAACGTCGCGATCAAGCCTCTAAGCTCAATCCATTTCTTCTTTTCGATGACTCGAATAGTCACCGCCAGCAAGATGAGATTGATCACCAACGGCATCAGATATGAAACCGCGCCCAAGGTCGCTAAATTCAAAATCGGCTTCAGAATGAAATAGAGCGCTGCATTAAGCGCTGCGAACAGAAACGCGATGAGTGGAATGGCGAGCCGTTTGTGGATGACAACATCCTTGTTGCGTTTGGACACCAGCCAAATCACCAAGCCAAACACCACCAGGCGGACGCCGAACTTGATCAAAATGCCGGTAGTGCCATTCATGCATGCCAGTTTGCCACATTTAATGGAAAATGCTGCAATGTCGCGAGCACCGGCGACATCTGAATGAATTTTCGGTGGATTTTTCAATAATAACTGCTGGTTACCTATTCGACATTGCTGTCAAGTGATTACAATCACTGTACAATTGTATCTTATCAGTTACATTTGAGCTATGAAGCAGCTTCAAGAAGATGGGCGTCAGCGGTTGCTGCGAGTCAATCAGTGGGTTGCGATGTCGTCTTTGGGGGCAGCATTTTGCGCGATGCCGCTCGCGCGCACGATGCATGGGCCCGAGGCTGCCGCAACCCTCGCCGTTGCTGCGATGGCGTTGATGGCGGGGCAGCGTTGGGCCTTGGGCTTGGTGGCCGTGGCTCAGCTATTGTTGTTGGCCGCGTTAACCTCGTTGCTCAGCGCCACCATCGATACCGTGAGCTTGGTATTTATCTTGGCGAGTTTGGGGTTGTTGCTGCCCGGGTTGTGGTCAATGCGGCGGGCTGCTGCAACCTTGGTGGTATTGATTCAGCGGCGTCGGACGCGCGTTAGTTGCCGGCGTATGTATGCGTTGCTCCGCATCAGTGCCGCGGCAGCTGTGGTGCTGCCGCACGTTCGTTAAGCGTTAAGAATTGAATCGTTCCGTCCATGTACGCAAAGCGTTGATCTATCGCTGGCGGACCAGCTGACGTCTTAGAAACTAGAACCGCATCGCGAACCCAAGGTGCCAACGCCCGCGGGGGTCATCGCCGAGCTGCGGCGCAATCGGCACCGCATACTCAAATGTGAGGGAACCGAAGCCGGTGACGACGCGAGCGAACGCCATTCCAACGCCGAATCGGATTTTTTCGCGCTGGACATCGCGCCAGCGATTGGTCACCACGCCGCTATCGATGAACACCGCACTCGCGAAGGCGCTGAAAATTCGCAGCTGCGCGTCGAGCGATGCTAACCCGCGGATATTGCCACCGGCCGGGCGGACATGGAGTTGTTCAATATTGTCGAATGGCGGCACCGAACTCAAAATGGTTTCGGTGGCGAGCGAATCTTCTGCGT
>JAGPDK010000346.1 GCA_018057605.1 Kofleriaceae bacterium
GCATGCCGTTGGGGCCACTGCCGTTGCTCAAGATCGCATCAGCCAGGCGGCGCTTCTGTTTTTGCAGCGCCAACATGCGCTCTTCAACGGAGCCGGCAACGATCAGGTTGTAGGCAAATACCGGCTTTTTCTGGCCAATGCGATACGCACGGTCAGTGGCTTGGGCTTGCGCCGCGGGGTTCCACCAAGGATCGTAGTGAATCACGGTGTCGGCGCTGGTGAGATTGAGCCCGGTACCGCCAGCGCGGAGGCTGATCAAGAACACATCGCTGCGGCCGCCTTCAAATGCATCGACCGGTTTTTGCCGATCCGGCGTTTGCCCGGTGAGCGTGACGTGGCCGATGCCTTTGGCTAACAAACCTTCCGAGATAAAGCCAAGCATGCGTGCGAACTGCGAGAAGATCAAAATCCGCCGACCTTCGCCAAGTTGGGTTTGCACCATATCGAGGAGCAATTGATATTTGGCACTCTCGGTAACCGCGCGCGCGGCTTCAACTTTGGCCAGCCGCGGGTCACAACAGACTTGGCGCAACTTGAGGAGCGCGTCGAGAATCGCAATGGTTGAGCCACCGACGCCCCGCGATTTAATATGCTCGCGCACATCGGCGTGGGCACTCACGCGGATACTTTCGTACAGATCGCGCTGCGCTGCGCCCAGTTCAACCGCGCGTACCAATTCAGTTTTAGGCGGCAGGTCTTTGGCCACCGTGTCTTTGGTACGACGCAAAATGTATGGCCGGACCCGCTCGCGCAGACTTTCGAGCCGACGATTGTCGCCGTATTCTTCAATCGGCGTACGAAAATTCATTTTGAATTCTTCGTTGCTACCGAGCATGCCGGGCATCAAAAAATCCATCAACGCCCACAGTTCGCCGAGATTGTTTTCAATCGGCGTGCCTGACAAACAGATGCGGCTGCGGGCGTTGAGCCTGCGCACCGCTTCGTTGGCTTGCGCATTATGATTTTTGATGGCGTGGGCTTCGTCGAGCACCAAGATGTGGAACTCGTACAGCGCCAGCTCTTCTTGATCGCGCACCACCAGCGGATACGTTGAAATCGCAACGTCGAAATTGCCTAGCTCAGCGATGCGCTGCGCCCGATTATTGCCACGCAGCATGGTGACAGTAAGGCTTGGTGCGAATTTGGCGAACTCCCGCACCCAGTTACCGATGACGCTGGTCAGCGTCAGGATCAACACAGGCTTGGTAGCGCGGCCGGCTTCTTTTTCCGCCAAAATATGGGCGATGGTTTGCAGGGTTTTACCCAAGCCCATGTCATCGGCCAAAATGCCGCCGGCGTCGTTGGCCCGCAGATGTTGCAGCCAGCGAATGCCATCTTCTTGATAAGGCCGTAATGTCGCGTTGAGCCCTACCGGCAACGCGACTTGCGCTGCGCCCGTCGCTGGCCCTAAGGCTAACGCATAGGCGCGATCACGCGCTTCGCGATCACCGGTCCACCGCACCGGCCGAGTTTCGTCGTGCAGCGCGGCGCCAAGTTCGGCGATCAGCGGCGCACGGCTTGCCGGCACGCTCATGCGATCGCCGTCTTTGTACATTTCAAGCAATACTTTGCACAACAAGCGCAGCCGTTCTGGCGGTATCGGCAGCCAACGTTTGTCGTCGACGCGCACCGCTACGCACCGGCGCGTGGATCGGGCCAGCTGCTCGAGGTCTGCAGACTGCTCCAACATTTCGAGCAACGCCGGCAACAAGTTGATCCGAATGCCATCAACTTCAACGCCCAATTCAAGACTAAACCAATCAGGGCGTTTGTCATCTGCCGCAATGTCGGCGTACAGCGGCGCGGCGGATTCGACAACTTGCCAAGGATAGTCATCAGCGACCGTGACATCCCAGCCCAGCGTCCGCAGTTGCGGCACCGCATAGGCGGAAAAGGCACACAACGCATGCACATCACCATCAATGCGCACCACGTAGTCCACTTCAGCCCCAGGCGAAACCGCACAGTCATCCAGGCGATCGAGTTCGACGGCGCCAAAGCCTTCGAGAATCCGCCGGGCCTGCGATTCGGCCGCACGGTCGCGGTCGATCGGCTTACGATCCATCCGCGCCATGTCATACACGCGCGGCAGCGGGTCATTGGCACGCACCGCACTGCCATCGTACACAAAATCCAACCGCAACGCCGAGACTTGGACTTCTTCGCCGCGCCGCGAGCCGTCATCGACAAACAGCGTTTCGGTCGATACCAACAGCCGGGCTTGCATCGCTCTGGCCGGCGCGCGTTGCGCACCTGGCGCACCGGTGCCCGACGGGAACGGCCGTGATGAAACGGTCGCACGTTGCGCTATCGGAGTTGCTATAAAGGCAGAATGAGCGCCCCCTGCGCTGATTCCACGCCCACTTGGTGGCGACATTTGCGTAACAACACCAGTATCAAGCTCGTGATCTGGGGTCCACTTTTCGACGGCCCTCTAGATCAACTTCGATACTGATCAAATGGATCGTACAGATCCGGAGCAGATCCGGACCCGATACGAATGGTTGCCAAAGCCACCGCAAAACGCCGGCGCACGATCATTAAAGTGATCGTGACTATTTTCTTTTCGAGAAGATGTCGTCAGGCGCCGGCGCACTTGGCTTGCGATCGGTTTTTTTGACGACAACTGGCTTGCGCTCGACGACGCCCGGCGCTGTCACAGGCTTAGGTGCTTTGACAGACGGAGTAGCCGGCGTGGGCTTGCTAGCCGGGGCCACCACCGCCGGTGGTAACGACGGCACGGTGGGCACCATACTAGCGCTGCCCGTTCCAGCGGAGCCCACCGCAACCGGTGGTAGTAACGGTGCAACCGCAGCACCACTACCGTCGGCTTGTGGCAGGACGGCCGGGGCATGTCCGCTGCCGACCACAACCGGTGGGGCTACCGTCGTGATTGAACCACTACCGGACGCATCGGGTTTTGTAGTAAGCCCGGATTCACCCACAGCGGGCACGGCGGGCACAGCCGGCTCAGCGCGCGGAACAGGTTGCGTGGCCGGTTCGATATTGCCGCCAACGCCAACACCAGCGGCAGCCGGAGCGGCGGATTCTGAGGTTGGCTGGGAATCTTGTTCGCGGTCAGTGGTAGCAAATGCAAAAAAAACGCCCACCGCAATCGCAACGGCCGCGGCCGCAGCAGCGCCGACGCTCAACCAACCGCGGTGCGACGGCGTGGCGCGCACGCCAAGTTGCCCAGCGCCCATGTTTACGCTGGTTGGCGTGCCGCCCACCTGTGGACCGGTGGGTAGCGACACGCCCGGCACACTATCTACCCAGCGGCCGGCATGGCTAGCAACCAACGACGAATGCGGCGACATCGACGAACTTGCACGCGCATACTCAGGCATGGCTGACGACTGCACCGCGTACGAAGGCTGAGACGCAGGCGTAAGATGCGAGGGATGAGACGCAGGCGTCGGCGACGCCACGTAGCCCGAAAAAGCCGGCAATGCCACAACCTGCATCGCTGGCGTCATGGCGTTCATGGGCGGCGCAAACGGGCCACTCGATTGGCCCGGACCATCCCACGCTCGCGTCGCCGAAGGCGTCACGCCAAGCATCCGACTGCAACGCTCCGCCGTGCCACGCGCCAACCCAGGATCACTTGCAAACGGTATTAGATCCCACGCCAGATCCGCCACCGTTTGGTACCGCCGCTCCAACCCTTTTTCCAAGCACTTCATGACAACCATCGTTAGTTCCGGCGGCACCCCCTGCCGCACCATCGGCACCGGCGGATCCATGCCGACTTTGAGACACAGCTCGGAAAACACCTCCGAGACAAATGGCCGCGTGCCTTCGAGTAACTCGTACAGCACCACGCCAAGCGACCAAATATCACTGCGCGCATCGACATCGCGCGACGAGCGCATTTGTTCCGGCGCCATGTACGACGGCGTCCCCATCACCGATTGGGTCTTCGTCAAATCGCTGGCACCCTGCGGCGCCGTCGCAATTCCAAAATCTAAAACTTTCAACAGCGCGGGCCGATTGGGCTTTTGAATAATAAAAAAGTTCGATGATTTTACATCGCGATGAATGATGCCGTTGCTATGGGCCTCCGCCAACCCTTCACATGCCTGCAATAATAGATCGACGGCAATGTGAGGATCTTGCGCACCGTGATGGTTCACGATGGCACCCAGATCGGCACCTTCGAGAAACTCCATCACGATGACGGGAGTACTGTCCGGTAACCGGCCAACATCGATCACGAGCGCGATATGCTGGCTCTTGAGCTTGGCCGCGGCCTTGGCTTCCCGCAGAAATCGATTGACGATTTCTTCGCGGTCGAGCATCTCCGGCATCAGCACTTTGATGGCTACCGGCTGATCGAGATCAACGTGCCAGGCCTTGACCACGGCCCCCATGCCGCCGCGCCCGATCAACGAATCGACTCGGTACTTGCCAAGTAGAATCGTGCCTCGCGCAGGATAACTAGACACGAATTAATTGTAACTGAGCCCCGCCACCTTCACACGTTACTTTCGCCAGAACTTTGCCAAGGTACCCGGGCCACCGAACGCCCGGCGCGGCGCAGTACACCGATTCGGTTGATTTTTCTCGTCAGGAAGTTCGCTCACATTCACTGCAGTGGATTCGAAACCCCAACTATTTCGGGCACTCCCAGCCTCAATACACGGGGTGTTGCAGTTGGGTCCCGCCGCGCCCAGCCAGCGCTGGGCATCACTCAACACCCGGAGAGATCGAGAAACAACAACGTTCCAGATACAAGCTGCAAGTCTGTGACTTCGCTGCACATCATCGCGTCAACATCACCACCTATACGAAATGTTGGCTGATTCGAGACCACGATGGCCGTCCCGCTTGGGCCGGTTCGTGGCAACGCAGTATCCAGCACCGCAAACGGCTCATCACCAGCAAAATAGTACGCAAATGGCGCCACCGGCTGTGGCGTCGGAACTACGCCGTCGAGCCGGACCGACCAATTACTGCGGTCGCTCGTCACCATTGGATATTGCACTAGGTAGGCCGAGGTAGGTGTAGGTATGTTAATCGCAGCGACCCATGCTTGGACCGAAGTCAGCGGCACCATCGGTGCACGCACGGTTGTCAGCACGCCGCCCGTTGCCGTCCGATTTCGCACCAGCGTTGCGGTCCGAACGGTCGTGCCACCTTCCACCATTACCGCCAGATCACCATTCATTCCGAATCCGTCGGCGGGCAGCGGGCCCGCCTTGAAGCGCCCGCAGTCATCGACGATGGCGGCCACAGTCAGCGTCGGATCAAACATCCCAAAAAGATTGGTTTTGGTCGCGACCGTGACGGTCACAGCGCAAGGGCCTTCGCCGTTTGGTATGCAAACTGCACCAATGGGGTCGGCAACGCGCGCGGTGGTTGCGCCAACTGCAACGAGTTGGCCACACAGCTCCGAACCATCCACCGCGCAGGCGAGCGGTACATCGCAAAGCCCCGGCACAACCGCCGCATCCGGCTCGTCGGCTTTGGTGGTTTTATCCAAACCCAAAATTTGCGCACAGCCAGCGCTCGTCGCTAACGCGATGACCACGCAAATCACGGCCGGCAAGGTGCGAAGTACGCGCATCAGAAACTCCCGCCCAGCGCCATGGCCCCACCGTCGCGGCCGACCTGTGGCACCACATACCACGCACTGCCCGTTGCGACTTTGCTGGTGCGGCCAGTCAACAAAACCACAACGCCGGTAACCGCCAACGCCAGGCCACCGCCAGCGACGATCGACGCAATGTTGGCGCGCCCCCGGGCATCATGAGTGGCGAGATATCCGGCTTCATTGCATGCGTTGGTAGCCGAATTGCAATTACTCGCGAATTCCGCACGGTAATCGCCACGGGCTGCCAAAGCCAAATAGCCAGCCGCACCAGCACCCACAACACCGAGGCCCGTCAACGTCCAGCCAACTGCAAGGCGAGTCGTGCTGTGCGCGCCGCGAACGTTTTCATGGCGCTGCAGCGGTGCCGGAATATCTAGCTCAAACTCCTCGCGTTGGCCCATGATCAGCGCAAATCGCTTGGTCACCGGCTCACGGCCCGGCGCCCGGACTTCCAGTTGGTGCGGGCCGGCGTCAACCAGCATGTTGCGCATCGCCCGCTTGTTGAGGCCTTTGCCGTCGAGGACAATAACGGCTGCTGGATCCGGTTTTTCGGCGGGAAGACCATCGTCGGAAATCGTCAAGCTGAGCGTCGCTAACTTAGGTTTCAAATCTTGCGCGCGCACCAGCGCTTTGGGCCCGCGATCATCATTAGCGACATCCGCCATTTGTGCGGCATCGACGAAGGCTTGATACGCGGCAGCCAAATGCCCCCACTGTTCGTAGCAAAGGGCAAGATTGAGTTGCGTGCCGATCGCAGGATCGAGCTTATGGCTTTGCTCAAACGCGGCAC
>JAGPDK010000347.1 GCA_018057605.1 Kofleriaceae bacterium
CGCCTACTGCGTGGTGATGGGCGATTCAGGGATGGGAAAATCCCGCTTGGTTACCGAGTTTTGCGCGGCAGCTCGTGCTGCGCAACCAACGACGGTGTTAATTGCCGGCGCCGGCGATGAGGCCAGCACTCCGTATGCTGCCGTCATTACGGCGCTCAACGATCGGTTTGGCATCTTGCCAATCGACAACAACGACGAAATTCGCGACAAGATCCTGGCAGGCGTTGCCGAAGTTGTGCAGCCCCAGCGGGTGCCCGAAGTTGCGCATTTGTTAGCGCATTTGATGCGCGTGCCGTTCGTCGATAGCCCGATCGTCACGCCGCTTATCGAATCACCACAACGGCTGGAAAGCCGCACGTTCATGGCCCTGCGGCGATTTTTGTCGGCGGAATCCGAGCGTCACCCAGTGGTTTTCATGATCGAAAACCTCGATCTGTGTGGGGTCGAAACCATCAACCTGCTGCAGTACCTTGCAGTTGGCGCCGAAAACCAACGATTGATGCTGCTCAGCACGGCAACGCCGTCGTTGTTCGAACGCTATCCGCTGTTCGGCCAAGGCGACGTAACCCCACACCGGGTGGACCTAGGGCCGTTATCACCCTCCGAAGCTGAAGAGCTGTTTCGTGAATTGTGTCGGCCGCTCGACCATGTGCCTGAGCGCATCGTGGCGCATGTGCGCACGATGATCGATTCACCGCGCTCGGTGCATGAGTTGGTACGGCTGTTGCTTGAATCGGGCTGTATTATTCGCACCGGCGGTGGGCGCAGCTGGCGCATCGACGGTGTCAAAGCCGCCTCGATTGCACTACCGCGTTCCTATGAAGAATTGCTTGGCGCCCGCTTGGCCGCCATGGACGACACCGAGCGTCGGACCTTGGAAATTGCGTCCATTATCGGCGAGACGTGCTGGTTCGACGCGGTGGTTTCGGTTGATCGCAGCGCACAAACCGACACCACGGATCCCGACGGCCCGACGTTGGCGCAAATCGCGGCGTCCGGCGATCACTCACGGCAAGCCACCGCTGCGGCAATCGCCAAACTCATCGAGCACGAGTGGCTCGTCGAGGTCCGCGAATCAGCCATTTCGGGTGAGCGCGAAATGAAATTCGCGTACCCAACGCTATGGAACTTGGTGTACCGAGGTATCGAAGCCCAACGCAAACGCGGCTATCACGCCACCGTGGCCGAATGGCTTGAGTTGCACCCGGATGGCCGTGGCCCTGCGGCCCAAGAGGAAGTTGCGCGCCATCTAGAGCTCGCCGGCGAGCCGCGCGAAGCTGCCCTGCGCTACCGCCGTGCTGGCGAAGCTGCGCGTGCACAATTTGCCAACGAACGTGCCATTCGGTTGTTCGATCGCGCCCTCGCCTGCATCGGCAGCAGCGATGTCGCGGCCCGCATTCATCTGTGGCACGATCTCGGCTCCATTTATGAACTCATTGGCGACTTTGAAGCTGCGCTCGGCGCCTTCGAACGCATGTTGCGCCTGTCGTGGGTGGTGGCCTCCAAAACCAAAGCGGCTGTCGCATTCAACAAGATGGGCCGAGTATGGCGCCGCAAAGGTGACCTCAAACTAGCCGTCGAATATCTGGAACGCGGACTCGAGTTATTCCGTGCCGCCGGCGATAGCCGGGGCATTGCATCGTCGCTCGATGATCTCGGTCGCGCCATGCACATGCTTGGGCGCTACGACGAAGCCTACCAAATGATTACCGACGGGCTAGCGCGCCGCGGCAAAGGTGGCGACAAGCGGTCGATTGCTGCGTCGCTATCCAACTTGGGGACCGTGCAACAAGAACGAGGGCAGTTCGAAGCCGCGTTCAATTGCCACCGCGAAGCGCTCGAAATGCGGCGCGCCACCGGCGATCGCTGGGGCCAGGTTGCATCACAAAATAACCTTGCCGCACTCGCCTTCGAATCCGATGACTACGCGCTGGCGCGGTCAGGTTGGCACACGGCCTTGTCAGAAGCGGAATCGATTGGCGCATTACCGCTCGCAGCGTTGATTCTTACCAATCTCGGGGAACTCGCCCTCACCGAGGCCAAGCTGGAAGAAGCGCGGAGCCGCCTTGTTAATGCGTTAGAAATCATCGATGACATCGAAGATCGTCATTTGGAAACCGAATGTTGTCGGCATCTGGCTGCGCTCGACGCTCAAACCGGGCGGCCTGAAACCGCTACGTCGTTTGCGCGACGCGCCCTCGACGTTGCGCACCGTGCCGGCTTGGTGGAGCGTGAAGCACTCGCGCATCTGCAATTAGGCGAAATTATGTCGGCGAATCTCTACGATGCTGACACCGGGGGCAGCGCCGGCGGCTCACCAGCCGCAACAGCGTTCGGCGCAGCGGTATCCTTGGCGCGCAGCATTGGCAACGATGCGACCTTGGGTCGAGCACTTTTTGCGTTTGGCCGATTCAAAGCCGAACACGGTCACATTGCCGATGGGCGCGATCTACTCCGCGACGCCCTGATGGTGTTTTCACGCCTCGGCCTTGCGCGCCAGACCGGCGAAGTCGAACGCCTCCTATCAACGTTGCAGTAGGCCCTTGCCAACGTCTCTCCGGCGCGGCATGGTTCCGCTCCTTGCAGGGCCGTAGTTACATTCCCTCTCGTCCGAGCCGCCCCCTGCCATGATGTGGTTTTGGGTCGGCTTTTTCGTGTTGGTCGCGATCCTGCTCGCGCTGGACTTAGGCGTCCTCAACAAGGGCAGTCACGAACCAACATTCGGTCGCGCGTTGACCCAGACCTTAGTGTGGGTCGTGATTGGCTTGGCGTTCTCCGGCGTGGTGTACCTCATGTACGAAAACCACTGGCTCGGGGCGCGCATGCTCGACGACAAAGGTCGAGTCGCGAGCGGTGGTGACGCTGCGATTGTGTACGTGTCGGCGTACTTGCTTGAGCAAGCCCTGTCGATCGACAACATCTTTGTCATTGCGTTGCTGTTCAGCAATTTTCGCGTGCCAGCGCACTACCAACATCGCGTATTATTTTGGGGCATCATCGGTGCCGTGTTCTTTCGCGTGGCGATGCTTGGCGGGGGCGCCTATCTGGCAACCAAGTTCACCTGGATTTTCTACGTATTTGGCGCGTACCTGGCCTACCAGGGCATCAAGTTATTGCGCAGCAACCACGAAGAAGAAACCAACTTGGACAATCACCCCGTGATTCGTTTTTTGCGACGTTTCGTGACGATCGTCGACGGTGAACACGGCGGCAAATTCTCCGTTATCCACAACGGCCGACGGGCGTTAACAACGTTGGCGGTATGTTTGATCGTGGTCGAGCTCACCGATATTGTCTTCGCACTCGATTCAATCCCCGCAGTGCTCTCGGTGAGCCGCGAAACCTTCATCATGGTGACTTCGAATATTTTTGCCATTCTCGGGCTGCGCTCGCTGTATTTTGTCCTCGCTGGTGCGATGGCGAAGTTTGAATACCTCAAAATCGCACTCGCGATTTTGCTCATTTTGATTGGTGCCAAAATGGGCGCCAGTAATCACTATCATGTGTCCAACGTGCTTTCGTTGATTCTCATCGCCGGCATTATTGGGGCCGGCGTGTTGGCCTCGGTGATTGCGAGTACCCGGCGCGACACCAACCCTGCCGCGTAAAGTTGCCGGCACGCAATCACGGCGCGTTGTGGTGCTGATTCGTGGTGTGTCCACCCGCGGATAGCTCAGGCTTCCCGGCTGCTAATAGCCGTCGCACGGAGCAGTGGCCAATGCCGGTCACTTAAGCCCAATTGCACGCAACCCTGAGCAATTTTGGTTGCTTACTCGGACCTCGGACGTCCGACCACCGACGACGCCCCCCGGGCCGACCGACCGCGCACCAAAGCCGTGGTCATCGCCGCGAACCGCGCGGCATGTGCGCCCCTGGCGCGTTATGCACCGCACGTTCGCCAGCGATTTGGCACGGTAGGCGGCTACGGTGGGAAAGTCTCCGGAGGGCAAGCGGGCAAGATTCTTGAACGCTCGCTCGGTGCCAGTGCAGCGCAGTGCAGCGCAGTGCAGCGCAGTGCAGTACACGGTCGGGTGAACGGTCGGCTCACAGCGGCTCCAGAGGGAGCGACTTGGAGCTTGAACGGTTGCGCTGCGGCTGGCCGCTCGGCCGCGGAGGTTGGTGCTCGCGCGTTGCCTGATGCGCCGCCGTCGCGTCGCGGGTGGATGCGGGATTTGATAGCGGTGGTGAGCTTTGCACGCGGTCGGCGATCGGTGGGTGGGTGAGTAGGTGAATGCCGAACTTGAATTGGCGATAGTTATTGATTTGAATGCGCTGATTGGCACTGGTGGCGTGCAAGATTGTGCGTCCGAGTTTCGGACTTCAATTTTTCTGCAAAAACAGAAACAATTTTTTCGATTTATGTTGACGGGATTTTTCGGCTACGAATCATCGTGCTAGCTGCTCGCTTACAAATAGCTAGTGCAGCGCGGCCTTGTGCACGGCGCGAACCGATTGTCGGCGTTGGCGATCTTTTCTTATCTCATTGACACTTCGCAGCGCTGTGAGCCAGCCACAGCGTCGAAAAAACAGGCGACAGAGTCGTTTTATGAAACATGGTGCAGAGGTGAAGGTGGCTGTCGACGTCGATGCGCGGGGTGATCAAATCGCTGAAATGTCGGCGCATATCGACGCTGCGATGCATCGGTTATTAACGGCAATTCGTGAATTCGAAATTGCCGCTGGCTGGCATGTGCAAGGCGCGTTGTCGTGTGCACATTGGTTGGCGCGGCGGGTCGGCTGGGATTTGCGTACGGCACGCGAACGAGTGCGAGTTGTACGGAAGTTGGCCGAACTGCCGCTGGTCGACGAGGAATTGCGACGTGGCGCGATGTCGTATTCGCAAGCCAGGGCGATTACGCGGGTGGCGACGGCTGAAAAAGAAAACCTCTGGGTCGCCTACGCCAAGCGCATGCCAGCGTCGCAGCTGGAAAACTTGTGCCGTTCGTATCAGAACGTGCAGGCGTATGATCAAGTGCATGGGGTGGAGGCTGGAGCGATGACTGGAGCGATGACTGGAGCGATGACTGGAGCGATGACCGGAGCGATGACCGGAGCGACGATCGCTGCACAAGTTGCGGCGCAGCGCACGGTGACTCGGCGGACCCTCGACAACGGCATGGTGAAGTTTGAAGTGGAATTGCCCGGCGATGAAGCGGCGATTGTTTGGGCCGCGCTCAATGCTGCAATGGACGCAGCTAGCGCGGAACCGACTCCCGCCGAACCGTCGCCCGCAGAACATTCGCCCGCTAAACCGCCAACCGTAAAAGCGCCAGCGTTTGCCGACCGTGGCCGGCAGCGTGCCGATGCGTTCATGGACATTATCCAGGATCGAGTGCGTGGTGCCCGTCCCCAGCGCACCCCGATCGAAATCATCATCACGGTGCCGCACGCTAGGCTGCACGGTTCATCGGAGCCGTCCGATCTCGCCATGATGGCCGACGGCGAAATCATCGCTTCTTCCACCGCGCGACGCTTTTGCTGCGACGCTGGCGTAGTGGTTGCCCACGTCGACGCGCAAGGCACGCCGATGTCCATCGGTCGCAAAACCCGCACGATTCCAGCCGCAATCAAGCGGGCATTGCTGCTGCGCGATCGCACCTGCCGCTTTCCGGGTTGCACGCACAGCCGCTACGTCGACGGTCATCACATCGCGCACTGGGCCAACGGCGGCAAAACGGCGCTTTCGAATCTCATGTTGTTATGTAGTGCCCACCATACATTGCTGCACGAAGGTGGCTGCCGCGTCGAAACTGACGGTGCCAATGGCTGGAATTTTTTTGATCACCGCAATCGGCTCATCGCCGCACAACCGGCCCGCCCAACATCAAGCGACGTTGCTGCACGACGATTTTCGCGGGGTGGTGGGACTCGGATATTTCGAATTGAAAAGTGTTGCGGCTCGCGGATAGGCACGTTCAGGGCGGCGTGCCGGCAGCATATATTCGCAGAGCCGGGCTTGCATGGCGGCAAGCTGCTTTGGAATGGCGCCGAGGCTGGTGGGGCGCAGGGCCTCGCGCCATTGCTCGATGACTTCGGAACCCGAGTTCCAAGTCCCAGCGCTCGTGATACAGCGCCGCCACCTCCGCCGCGGAGTACCGCGCCGCGTCGAGCAGTGAGGTCAGCACAATGCTTGGGCGAAAACCTTTGCATTGATAGCTGATGGCACGTGCCTGCCAGGTTTTGGGCAAGGTCCCATCGTGGCGGCGTGCAGGTTGGGAGGTTTGCATCTCGACGATGCTATCGTTGCGTCCGAGTCTTCTGATCGTAGTCCATTTCGCCGTTGACGCCAAACACGGCCGAGCCATGCCACGCGTTTGCCTGCGCGCACGTCGTGGCCCATTGTTCGCCGCAGCGTAGGAATAACCATTCCAAGG